>CAZQLG010000006.1:0-26310 GCA_964594105.1 uncultured Desulfococcus sp.
AAATTTGGGGAAAAAGAAAATGGTATAAAGAATAAGCGTTTAATAATAAAATTATGGGGGTATGCACTTGACTCCTGATACTACAACATACTGTGGTTAGCTAAAACGGTGCATCGTTACAGTTCGACGGCGTTCCTTGTTGTCACAGACAGGGCGTTCAAGTACATTCTGCCAGCATAACATAATGGAATAATAAATATATGATTCTTCTATCAAAAATTGTTTTCCGAATTCAGCAAAATTTTTGGGGGAATCCTTCATAATGCCACATGCTACATATTGTGGTATCAGGAGTCAAGTGCATACCCCAGTAAAATTATTAAACTCTTATTGGCATCTATTATGACAAATATTTAAGAAAAAAGGTTACTGAAAGAATAGCAGTCTTGTACTAGCAGAAAACTAGTGTTTCAGGCAGCACAGAATTTTTATGGCATATTTTGTTGTTTGGGGAGATCGCTTGTTGTCACGGACACCTTGATGGCAGGAAAAATATAATTTCAGGACTTTTTATTAAGCTATTATCTATTGAGATTAAGAATGGGTAGATAATTGATGACTTCGTAAAAAGCTTTTCATGATGACGCATCATCACTATATCAGAAAATAACTTGTCCATCATTTCAAAAAATTATGAATGAGTTATTTGCAAGTTCATGCTTTTTAACGGTTTCGTCCTAATTTCTCATGGGCCGATACCCATTCAAGCGAGGAGACAGCAGCGCCGAGTGAAATTTCACCTGCTGCCGCAACAGCAGTAACGATCTCGGCAAATTTGCGGGCTTTCCCCTGTCCATAGCATCCGAGGATATCGAGACATTCCTTCTGTGTGGGGAGTGCTGTGCCGCCTCCGTAAGTGCCGACGATCAGCGAAGGAATCGTCAGCGATGCATAAAGATCGCCTTCTGGAGTTGTTTCCATGTGAACCATACCGGTAGAGGATTCCACCACGTTGGCCACATCCTGCCCCGTTGCAATGAACATGGCGGCAATCGCGTTTGCACTTTGAACGCCATTGCTGCTTCCACCTGCCATAAAAGTGCCGAGGCTTGAGACCTTCATGTAATATTCACAAGCCTCTGGATCAACTCTCAAGTGCTCAATCAGCAGATCCCGTTTGAGGATGACTTCAGCGGTCACCCGCTTGCCCCGTGTGAGCAGTGTGTTGATGGTGGAAGTTTTCTTATCGGTGGTCATATTGCCATCCATGTAGTGGCGGCAGATCCCCTTGAAATGGTCCAGTATCCAGTTGCAGGCGGCAAAAGTGGCTGCCGTTACCATGTTTTGACCCGCAGCATCTCCGGTAGTGTAGTTAAACCGGAGGTAAACAAGCTTGCTGGTAAGGAATTTCTGTATATCAATAAGTTTGGCAACATTTGAGGTGGCTTCGGCCTTTTTACGGATATCTTCAATATTTTCATCTACCCACCGGGAAAAAGCACGCGCCTGTCTGGCAGAGTCAAAGACAAAACCCGGTGCGCGCTGCATAACGTCATCTGAAATTGTTGTTGTTATGCCACCGCACAGGTTGATCATCTTTATTCCGCGGTTGTAGGAGGCAACAAGCGTTCCTTCGGTGGTGGCAAGCGGGATTAAGTATTCACCATCAGCATATTCGCCATTTACTTTCAAAGGACCTGCGAACCCGATGGGAACCTGGGCCACGCCGGTGAAATTTTCGATATTCCCCTGCATGACTTTTGGGTCAAATGAATATTTATTAATATGCTCAATCGTTACGCCGGAGTAGGCTTCAATGAATTCTTGACGTTGTTGGATGATTTCGGTTTCATAGTTGTGGTTCCTGTCATGCGGAATACCTGTTTTTACGCTATCTTTTTCAGTAATGGTATCTTCAACGTCAAAGTTGAGAGGGCCAAAGGGGTCTGTTTGAAAGGAAAAACTTAAGCAATGCGCTTTATTCTCTTCTATCGCATCGGTTTGTACATGAATATCGACCGTCTGGCCGAGAACAAATCGGATGGGGTTATCTGTATTTACTTTCGACGCCTTTACCGGCTGTCCTTCTACCGTTGCGATGATTTTATTAAGCGGCATTTCAATGCCGTTTATTTCGACCTTTGACATGCCGGTTAATGTGGCATCGCCTAATGGGTTTGTGAGGCAGAAGTGTATGCCGTTTTTGACATTAGAAAGACTTCCGGCGGCGTAAAGTTTTTTAAGTATCATAGACGGTATTTCCATACGTCATCTCCTTAAATGGTATTAATCGTTCCGGTTAATAAATTCCCGGACAAATTTGAAGGGTAATGTGAAATTAAAAAAATCATTTTGAATCGTTAAAAAAAATTTGAAATTTTAAACAGGGTGATTATTTCCCTGAAAGGCAGCTTTCCTTTATGAGAACAAAATGTTTTGTACTCTTTGCCCCGAAATCTGGATTTTGTAAAATGGATGCCTTTAAAACTGTACATCATGTTGCCGTGTTGATAAAGAAAACGGACCAGTTTTTTGGGTATGCCCGCTTCATAGGGGCAGCTCATATCATCTACAACAAAGGCGGAGAGACCGAGATGTATCTGCTCAATTCCTTCGTTTTTAAAGATCTCCATAGCGTGAATCATGATCGTGTAGAAGATACCCTGCCGGAATGACCCGTTAAATCGTGAGATGTTGGGGACATAGCTTATAATTTGACCATTTGAATAGACCGGATCAAAGAATATAAATCCGATCAGTTCATCGCCCTGATAGGCAAAAAACTTTCTCGTTGCTTCTTCGTAATCCATATTAATCGGTCTGATTAGAAATCTAATTTTTCTGTTTTTGAGTTTTCTTGTTTTTATCCATTCTTCGGAAAAGTGATCGTATCTTTTTTTATTGTAAAATTCCTGAACGGATATATTTTTTTTAGCCGCTTGGTTTAAAGATGTCCTCAGGATCTGTTTTTTTTTACCCTTGAGGTCCCAGTTTTTCAAATCGATAATCGATTCAATACCGAATTGCGTCGCATAAAATTCAAACTTTTCATGAAGGAGTTCCGCGACCGGTTCAGACACCTGGGCAAACCCAACGGGTCCACTCGTTCGCAGAAATTCACCGATTAGCGTTTCTTGATTTTTTTTTTGACACACAGGGTCTGATAATACAGCCCGGCGGCCCCATTTCTGCTCATATGCGATATATCCGATGCCGGGCATATCAAAGTATTGGATCCCCGGCTGAAGGGATGAAAAAGACATGCAGTGGTTACCGTATTTTTTAAGATACGATATCCTTTCTTCAAAACTAAATTTGTTTGTAAATTCCGGCATAGAGGGTGTTACCAATTTTTGATAGGTGATATTGCACCGTTAATGGTTGTTTATATTTTTGGCTAATTTTGGTGAGCCTGTAAAAAGTCAGATTCAGATGGCAAAGAAAAAAGTTCCACCATTCTTATAAAAATTGGCAAGGCGCACAAATTTTGAGGAATGAGGCGTAGCTAGCCTACTCCGCAGTGACGAAGAATGAAGTGTAACACAGAATTTGGACTTTTTGCGAAGCCATCATTTTTTTTGTCCCAGGATTGAATAATAGCGTTCGTCAAAAAGCATTCTGAAATATCTCACCGTCTTTATTTTCAGGCCCAGTTCCCGCATGTATTTCTGATAGTCATAAACAGGATGGAGCGCATTGTTTGTGGCTACACAAAAAAATAGATCGGCCATGCGCCAGTAGAGTATCTGAAAGAATTTTGCCATCAGGTTGCCTTTGGGGAGTGAAAAGTCGCCCACCACAACAAATCCATCAGTTTTTGCCAGTTTTGTCAGGTGGCTAAGGACCTGTACCATCATTTTTTCTAAAAATACATTGAGGAAGAAGTGTGCAAATACCATATCGTACGTTGAAAATTCGTCTACCTCAAGGATGCTTTGATGAACCTGTCTGATGGGGTGTTTGAATTTCTTTTTACCAATTCCACTATTAAATCTCTTCAGCATGGTTGCCGACAGATCGACAACCGTGACTTTTGCTCCCAGTTCAGCCGCTGCTATTGCATCAATGCCGTGGCCCACACCGGCAAACAGGACATTGTCGTCGGGTTTGATCCTGTCAAGCATCGCGGTCTTGCATTTGTTTATTTGATTAAAGCTGTAAATAAAAGACATGAGGTCGTAAAAAGGTCCGACGATTGAGTATTTATCTTTCATGATCAGTTCTCCAGAATAAGTATTGTCGTGATGGAATAAATAAGCTGTATGGTTATGACAAATTTTAATAAATATCGATAACTGAAATTATACTGGCTTTTTGACAGTAAAAAACTAGTGTTTATTGTTTTTGAAAATACTGTTTTTAACAATTTTCTTTTTTTAGGGGGTTATTTAATGGTATTCATCCCAGAACGGGTCTGAAACACTATTTTGCCGGTATACCTGGGGGAACCGGTTTGTCAATTGTCACAAACGAGCAGGTCGCATCGGTGACAGCCGCCAGGAGCATTCCCTGAGACAAAACGCCCATTAATTTTGTCGGCTTTAAATTGGCAACAACGATAATCTGTTTGCCGCAGATTTCTTCAGGAGAATAGGTTTTTGCAATTCCTGCAACAATGGTTCTTTTTTCCTTTCCAAGATCAACTTCCAGTTTAAGAAGCTTGTTTGCCTTTGGTATTTTTTCTGCATGAATGACGGTTGCCACCCGCAGATCTAATTTCATCACGTCCTCAAAAGAAATTTCAGGTTTTAAATCAGGCAGGGCTTTTTTTTCAGGTTTTTCCTGTTTGACCAGTACCGGATCTGCTTTTTTCAGGTTTTTTTTCTTTGGATTTTTATTATTTTGCTTTTTTGTATCAATGCGAGGAAAGAGCGTTATCGGTTTCGGGAGACGGGTGCCTGTTTGAAGGGTTCCCCATTGCGCGATCCGTTTAAGCGTTGATAATGAATTGTCAGCATTTATGCCAAGATGTTCCTGCATGGTGGCGGACGTTTGCGGCATGATCGGCAGAATGAGTCCGGAAATGACCCTTAAGCCTTCAAGCAGGTTAAAAACAACATCTGCCAGCCGGTCTTTTTTGTTTTCGTCTTTAGCCAGTTCCCAGGGAGCGGTTGTCACCACATATTTATTCATTTTAGAAATAAAATTCCAGATGGCGGCAATCGCCTTATGAAATTTGAAAGATTGCATTTCATTTTTAAATTCTTTGATCGTTTGTTGTGCATCCTCAAATAAGTCTGCTTTTTCACCATTTCGGATTGCAGGGGAAATTTCAGGCACAATACCGTTGAAATATTTGTGAAACATAGCCAGCACCCGTGAAAACAAATTACCCAGGTCATTGGCAAGGTCGGTGTTGATTCGTTCAATCAGGATGGTTTCCGAAAAATTCGAGTCAAGGCCGAAAACCATTTCCCGCATTAAAAAAAACCGGATGGCATCGGCACCATAGGCGGTTTGAAGGTAATGGGGATCAACCACATTACCGAGTGATTTTGACATTTTGGTTTCATTGATATTCCAGTAGCCGTGAACATAAAGGTGATTGTAAATATCAATGCCGGCGGCTTTGAGCATGATCGGCCAATAGATGCCGTGGGGTTTTAAAATATCCTTTGCCACGATATGACGCGCCTGTGGCCAGAATTTTTTAAAATTATCTTTATCTGGAAAGCCTAAAGCGGAAATATAGTTGATCAGCGCATCAAACCACACATAAGTAACGTAATTTTCATCAAATGGCAGTGTAATGCCCCATTTCAGTCGGGTTTTGGGCCGGGAGATGCAAAGGTCTTCAAGGGGTTCACGCAAAAAAGCAAGGGTCTCGTTCCGGTACCGTTCCGGCTGAATAAAATCCGGATTTTCTTTGATATGATTGATCAGCCATTGTTGGTAACGGCTCATTTTAAAAAAATAATTGGATTCCTTGATAATTTCAGGCGCAGTCCCATGGTCCGGGCATTTACCATTGACCAGCTCACGTTCTGTATAGAACCGCTCGCATCCGAAACAGTAGCGCCCTTCATATTCGCTGAAATAGATATCCCCGGAATCAAAAATTTTTTGCAGTATCTGCTTTACAACCGCTATATGATCAGCATCGGTTGTCCGGATAAAATAATTGTTGTCAATATTAAAATCCGGCCACAGATTTTTGAATAAGCCGCTGATCTGGTCTACATATGCTTTTGGCGTGATATTCTGCTGTTCAGCGGCTTTAACAATTTTATCCCCATGCTCATCGGTGCCGGTTAAAAAAAAAGTTTCCTGCCCCATCATGGCATGAAAGCGTTTTGCCACATCCGCTGCAATGGTTGTATAGGTGTGTCCTATGTGCGGTTTTGCATTTACATAATAGATAGGGGTGGTTATATAAAAAGGTGTTGTCATTAATTCTTTGATTCCTTCCGCTTATTATGTTTTTCTTTTGTTACATATCCTTCGTTTTCAAATGTCAGGCAACACATCAGTCTTCCGCAGACACCGGATATTTTTGTCGGATTTAACGACAATCCCTGTTTTTTGGCCATCCGGATAGACACCGGGGCGAATTTTGTCATAAAGGCGGAACAACAGAGTTCCCGACCGCATCTCCCGACGCCGCCGCACATTTTGGCCTGGTTGCGGATTCCCACCTGTCGCATTTCAATTTTGCTTCGGAATTCTTTTACCAGCATCTTCACCAGGTTGCGGAAATCAACCCGTCCATCAGCGGTGAAAAAGAAAGTGATTTTGCTTGCGTCAAAATTGATTTCAGTGGAAAACAGATTCATTTCAAGTTTAAGTTCGGCGATGCACTGACGGCAGAAATTGTATGCTTTGTTTTCGATTTCACAGTTTTTTATTATCTTGTTGAAATCATTTTCGGTTGCTGGCCGATACACTTTTTTCAGTGGACGGGAACTTTTTTTATTTTTGATTTGGGTCGGCGGTGTCGCCACCTCGCCAAAGCCAAGGCCGTTTTCCGTTTCAACAATCACATGGTCCCCTGTTTTTAAAACAAAAGCGCCACAATTGAAATCATAAATTTTGCCGGCTGGCTTAAAACGAACGCCTACAAATTTATCCATATATTTTAATATCCTTTAGAGAGCGTAATTATCAGTGAATCCAGTGTCAGTCTTAAATTTGAATTGGATTTGATGTCTCGCTCTGCTTTTTCAATCGCCTTGATTTTTAATATCAAAGAGTTGATACTTGCTTTTTTTGATGATGCGTTAATTCGTTTTGATAAATCAATATTGATTATTTTTTCAGGAGCGTATTTATAAACAACAAGATCCCTCAACCATTTTTTCATTATTTCAAATGCCGTGAAAAGCCATTCTTTATTTTTTGATAATGCATCTGAAAAGGCAAGACATAAATTAATCGACCGTAACGGAAGGGCTTCTAGTTCGTCAATAATCCAGTTCCGCTTATATATCCAGTTTGATTTTGTCATTGATTCGGCACAGGAGACACTGCCTCCGGCCATAGTGGCAATCACGGATGCTTCTGCTGCACCCAATCCATGGGCATTCTCAATGATTGTTTGAAGAGAATTAACGGGAATCGGATTAAAACGGATCTGCTGGCATCTGGAAACAATGGTTGGTAAAATATCCGACGCCTGCAGTGCTGTCAGGATAAAGACAGTGTGTTCAGGAGGCTCCTCAAGTGTTTTTAAAAGTGTATTACCGGCTTCAGGATTTAATTTTTGGGCATCGGTAATGATTGCAAAGCGTTTGACGGCTTCGTAAGGTTTTAACACCAGTTTACTGGATAATGCACGGACCTGATCAACTTTAATCATTGCCCCGGAGGGTTTGATCAAGAGTATATCCGGGTGATTTCCGGATATAATTTTTTTGCATGATCGACACCGTCCACAAGGTTCAATTGAACGGGGTTCTGGTAGAAGTGATTTAGATTGTTCGGCCTCAACATCCTTTTGCCGGCTAAAACAATTGCATGCCATGGCAAACGCCATGGCAGCTGTTTTTTTTCCAATTCCTTCTATTCCTGTAAAAAGGAAGGCATGGGGAAGGTTACCGCTAAAAAGGGCTGCGGTTAATAATCGGACAGGTCGTTTTTGACCAACCAGAGATGCAAAGCCGGACACAAGTTTTTCCGTATGATCCAAGCTATGTTTTATTTATTAACGCGTTCTCTAAGTTCTTTTCCACATTTGAAAAAGGGGAGCCTTTTTGGATTGATAAGAACTTTTTCTCCGGTTTTGGGATTTCGGCCCACATAGCTTTTATAATTTTTTACAAAAAAGCTGCAAAGGCCTCTTATTTCAATTCTTTCCTGATTGATCAGTGACTCAGACATTGAATCAAAGAATATTTGGACAATTGTTGCTGCTTCAGATTTAGAGATATCAGTTTCTTTTTTTAATGCTGAGATAAGTTCCAGTTTGTTCATATCGCCTCCTAATTATTCCCGTGGAATCAAAATATATCATTAATATTTTTTAATTAAATGCAAATTTATAAAAAGTCAAGTAGTTATGCAATATTTTTTTAACAGGTATGTTGTATGAAATTTTAAACGACGCCATCATAACGCGCTTCCGATTTCTGCAAGGCCTTTCAGGCAGATCATGAATCCGATTTTTTGGTCATCATCCTTATCTTCATAAAAAAGATCGCAGGACCAGCATTGGGCACTATACTGACAGCCCAATCTTTTTTCAATGTCTTCTGCGGTTTGTATGTTTCGTTCATAATTTCCGAAAATGCTGATAGTGCCTGTTATGGCGCTATTGAAGTCTATATAAATGGACTGATTTTCGTTACGGGTATATCGGTACTCGGTCATCAAGTGGTCTCCGTGGTTGTTTCTTATTTTACAGTAGGTATTGAACGTCGTAAAGTTACCGCTGTCATGGTCCCATTCCGTTTCCGCATGGAGAGATAACAGGTTGACCGGTGTTATGTTCAGTTCCGCATATAAAGGATAAAACGGTTTTTTGTCGGGTTCATTTTCCATTCTGAAATCATAGGACTGTTCGATTTTAAACCATAAAAATTGATTGTACGAATCTAAGTTATTCATGGTTTTAACCGGCGCATCCGCATTTAATTCTTTTGCGCCGGGTGCTTTGGATATTAAAATATTTGTTAAAGAAAATGTCATGAGGTTTTCCGGCGCAATTCGGTCCGTCTCATCAAAATCCGGAAATTGCGTCTGGTCCGTATCAGGGATATATGAATATTCCAGTCGTGGAATGAGTGTGTGTTTTATTTTATTAATGGATTCTCCATTCATCTGGTAAATCTGAAACAGGTCAGTCGACAACTCAGCTCTTAAATCATAAATTTCTCTGTGCTGGTAGTTATGTTGATCAAGGCCTGGCGCTTCCTCTTCCACGCGATCCAAATTCCATGCTGTTTGCCGGAATCCTGCCGAAGGCTCAAACGTAAAATAATTTTGATAATTCACGGGCAGGTAGATTCTCGGGTGAATATCAAGGCGCTGACCGGTCATGCCGTCTTTCCTGTAAAAATTTAATAATTCGGAATTCATATCAGCAAACAGCAGATTGTTAAAAACAGGCTGCTTTAATGCATCAAAGGTGATGGCAGGCAGCTGTTGGAGGGTTGAATCGGTTTCGTTTTGTCGCCGGTTGATGACATTATCATACCACAATAATTGGGCGTTGAAACTGTATTGTGTCCATATTCTGCTGATATTGAGACTGTTCTCACGGACGAAGTCATTTTGATCATCAATGTCGCGACCAAATTCAGATTCAAAATATTTTTTTGTGGCATCATATCCGGAATAACCGGATGAAAATTCATTCAGATAGTCCTGGTCACTGACAATGTCTATGTCTATTTTTGAGGTAAACTTTTGTGGCAGTTTCTGGTTGAGTTTCATTCTAAACCAATAGCGATCCGTGTTCTTTCTTAAAAAGGAATCATCAGAATACCCCCATTTTTGACTGGCATCTCCGGTGCCGTCGTCAATTTTACGGTCATCAAGCGTGTCCATCATCAATGTCCCTTTTGAGATATTGGAAAGCGCATACCGGTATTCCGCGCCGAATTTTTCACCTCTGTTCTGAATGTGGTGGTAGTAGAATGTGGCATCGGCGCTTTGGTTAATCGCCCAGTAAAAGGGCTGTATAAATTCGAATCCGTTTTGAGAGGCGTAGCCCATTTGGGGGGAAAGCAGGCCGGATTGTCGTTTTGTGTTGATAGGAAATATCAGATAAGGGACATAAAAAACCGGCCATTTTTTGGTCCAAAGCGCGGCGTGATGGATGACGCCATATTTTTCAATGGTAATATCGATTTTTTTACCGGTAATTTGCCATGGCGGAAGATCCCCATCGCATGTGGTAACGCTGCTATTATAGATAGTATAAGAATCTTCACCGGTTTTAAGAATTTTGTCTCCCTTGATGAAAAAGTGACTTTTTTCAATAAATATGCTTCCATTCAATATAGTACCGATACCTGTTTTTAGATTGATGTTTATTTTATCGCCCCTTAAGGTATCTCTGCCCACATTCAGCTGGACATTACCCGTTGATTCCGCTTCCATGGTGTGCTGATTGTATTGAATCGATTCAGCGCGCAGTGTTTTGTCGTCATTATATATTTTTACATCACCAATGGCGGTGTAAATATTGGTTTTTTGATTGTAGGTGATTTTTTGTGCATTGATGTGCCAGGGTGTATCGGGACGGACAATGTCTTGTTGGTTAATGGTATTAGCTGATGATATGACGGGTGCCTGGAAAAGGATAAGAGCCATAAGGCTGATCCAAAAAATATATAGTTGTCGGATATTTGCGTGTGATTTTTTTTTTTGCGCTGTCATGAAGTTGCCGTGCGTTGATTTAATAAAATAATAATCCCTTGAAGACCCCGTAAATTTTCAGTATAAAATCCTGAATAGCTTAAAAAGTCAAGTATTATAAGGTTATTGTAAGAAGCACGGAATTAACTTCATGGCGAAAATCGGATTTTGTAAAACAAGAAAAAATGTATTTTAACCCGATTAAAGCCACCGCAATAGTGCTGATATTTTTATATGTCAGCAACTTGAAGAAAAGTTAAGTTGCCGCATAATATTATTGATTTTAAATATTTAAAATAATAAAAAAGTGTATTTTATTTTTCAAATATTGACGTATCTGTTGACATTCTTTTAAATAACTCATTCATAATATTTTGAAATGATTGACAAGTTATTTTATAAAACAGTGGTAATTCGTCACCATGAAAAGCTTTTTAATAATGGATTTTTTAGATGCTGATTACACTTGAGGGAATTGAAGGTTCCGGAAAAACAACCCAGATTGACTATATTGCAGCGTATCTTCAAAAATCCGGTCTGGATTATATTATTACCAAAGAACCCGGCGGCACGTTGCTTGGAGAGAAAATCCGATCTATTTTGCTGGACCCGGGAAATATTAATATTCATCCGATGACGGAGTTATTGCTGTATGCGGCCGACCGTGTTCAGCATATCAAAACACTCATCAGCCCTATGATGGCGACCGGTAAAATTGTGATATGTGATCGATTTTGCGATTCAACAACCGTATACCAGGGATTTACCAGAGGGATTGATATCTCCCTGATTCAGCGTTTAAACAGTCTGGTGTTTGAAGGGCTGGTACCGGATATTACGTTTATACTTGACCTGGACCCTGAAATCGGGCTGAATCGTGCCTGGAAACAAATCAATGACGGTTCACGGTCAGAATCGGAAACCCGGTTTGAAAATGAGAAACTTCAGTTTCATGAAAGTGTTCGCAACGGATACCTGGCCCTTGCCCGGCAGGAGCCGGATCGATTTGTGGTGGTGGATGCTTCTTTGGACCCGTTAAAAGTAAGTGAACAAATATTAGAACATTTGGGGAAATGTTTAGAAAAGCAAAAATGATGGCTTCGTAAAAACCCCAAATTCTTTGTTGCGCTGCATCCTTCGTTTTTTCATGGTACGCTAAGTACTAATCATCACTCAGGATTTGCGCGCCTCGAATTTGGAGATTTTCTCTTTGCCATCGGAATCCGATTTTTTACGAGTTTGTCAAAAACGATGGTTTCACAAAAAAGCCCAATTTTATATATTTCTGAGGAAATTTGAATGCATCATTCGATTTTAAACGCCATCGGTAATACACCACTGGTTGAAATCAAGCGCTTAAACCCAAACCCTGATGTTCAAATTTTAGCAAAGATTGAATATGTGAATCCCGGGGGCTCTATCAAAGACCGGCCGGCCCTGTTCATGATTGAGAATGGCGAAAAATCAGGTGCGCTGACACACGATAAAATCGTTATCGAGGCCACCAGCGGCAATACGGGTATCGGTTTGGCCATGGTCTGTGCGATAAAGGGGTATAAGCTGCTGCTGGCCATGTCAGAGGCAGTCAGCATAGAACGGCGAAAAATATTAGCTGCCAGGGGTGCGGAGATCTTATTAACACCCGGCCATCTGGGAACCGACGGGGCGATTGAAGAAGTCTACCGAATCGTTCGTGAAGATCCGGACCGGTATTTCATGACCGACCAATACAATAATGAAGCAAACTGGATGGCCCATTATTCCGGCACTGCAGAAGAAATTATCCAACAGACAGATGGCCGGATTTCCGTTTTTGTGGCAACGATTGGCACCACCGGAACCGTGATCGGGGTTGCCAATCGATTTCGTGAGTTTGATCCTGACATCAAAATTATCGGCGTGGAACCGTACCTCGGCCATAAAATTCAGGGGTTAAAGAACTTAAAAGAAGCCTATCGTCCGGAGATTTTTGATAAACGACTTATTGATGAAATAGTCAATATTGATGATGAAGAGGCGTTTGAAATGACCCGGCGTCTGGGAAAGGAAGAAGGTCTTTTTGTCGGTATGAGCAGTGGCGCTGCTATGGTGATTGCAGCAAAAAAAGCAGCAGAAATGACGGAAGGTACTATTGTGGTCATCTTTCCGGACAGTGGTGAAAGATATTTGAGCACACCGTTGTTTGCCGTAAAAAAGAAAGTGGACCTTCATCTGTTTAATACCTTAAGCCGGACCAAAGAGCCGTTTGAACCGCTTCATTCCGATAAAGTATCGGTGTACTCCTGCGGTCCCACGGCGGATGCCCGGATGCACATAGAAGAATGCCGGCGATTTGTGTTTTCTGATATTTTATGCCGTTATTTAGAGTTTCGCGGATATTCTGTGACGCATATTATGAATATCACGGATTTTGACGATAAGACCATTCAGGGGTCTGAAGCAGCTGGAGAGCCGCTTTCGGATTTTACACAAAAATATATTGATTGGTTTAAGAAGGATTTGAAACGGCTGATGATCAAGCCAGCGGAAAAATATCCAAGGGCTAGTGAACATATTGATGATATGGTTGCTTTGGCGAAAAAACTCATGGACAAGGGCGCTGCCTATGAAAAACTGCGGTCCCTGTATTTTAATATTGGCGGGTTCCCTGAATACGGAAAATTATCCGGTGTTGATTTAAATAAAATTAAACTCGGTGCCACCGTTGACCTGGATGAATATGAAAAGAATAATCCGAGGGATTTCACATTAATGAAGCGTGCCCGGCTATCCGAGTTAAAACGGGGCATTTATGTAAAAACCGAATGGGGGAATGTCCGCCCGTCCTGGCACATCCAGTGCGCGGCCATGTCGATGAAATACCTGGGAGAATCATATGATATTCACACCAGCAGCCGGGAACTTGTTTTTCCGCATCATGAAAATGAACTCGCCATTGCCAAGGCCGTCACCGGAAAACCCTTAGCAAAGTACTGGATTCATTGTGAGCGTGTAATGATGGAAAACAAAGCGGCAGATGGCGAAAAGCAACCCCTGCCCACATTAGATGAACTCATTAAAGAGGGGTTTACCCCCCGTGAAGTCCGTTTCTGGCTGATTTCTAATCATTACCGGAAACCGTTCACATTTTCCAAAACCCGGCTGCTCATACAAACCCGGAGATCCTTAAAAAGGATTGATGCCTGTGTTCATGCGTTAATGGACATTCAAGACGGAAGTGAATATCCGGATATTGATCAGCTGGTATATGATATTAAACAGGGATTTATTTCCGCCATGGATGATGATTTAAATTTTCCCCGTGCTCTGGTGGACATTTTTAATATTATTAAAAAAATTAACATATTGATTAAAGACCGGAAGATAAATTCTGACAATGCAGCCGTTTTGTTAAGCGCCTTCCAAAGTGTTGATGATGTGATAAAAATTTTTGATTTTAAACCAAAAGCAGTGGACCCCGGCCTTCTGGATTTGATGGAGAAAAGAACGGCTGCCAGAAATGCCGGTGATTTTGAAAAAGCAGACCAGATAAGAGAAACGTTGCGGGCGCTTGGGGTAGATGTTCAGGACTTAAAAATATGATGGCGTCGTTAAAAGTCCCATCTACTGCGTTGGTGTGGTTTTTCAGCCACTCAAGATACTACATGTATGATTTCGAGCCTGAAAAACCATTACGCCTTGCCAAATTTTATGGTATTGGTAAAACTTTTAACTTAGCCATCTGTGCACTATTTACGACTTTATCAAAAATATAGAGATAAAATGATGAAACCGATTTATTTCCCATTTACATATATCCCGGAAACCATTGCAAAGCCCTTAAGTCAATTTCTAGGCCGGATAATTGTTTTGCAACCGGTTTTGAACAATCAGCCCCGAGCACTTCGCCGGTTAGCGGAAAATGGCTGCATTGACACCTATGTTCCGTATGTTGAAGATGAAGACCGTTTGATCAGTTGCTTAAAAGAATTTACGCAATGGGGACGTCTCCATCAGGGTGATGAAGCCTCGTTAAAGGATATTTTTAAAAATGGGTTTTCCAGTCAACTCTTTACCGCTCAGATTCGAACGGACATTTTAAAAGATCAGGAAAATGATTTCTTTGATCTGGACCCTGTTTTTTTGTCCCGGCTGTTTCTTTTAGTGGCACAGGACCTTGATTCTCAGCAGAGTGAGGTTGATCGGGAGCTGGCCTCATCAATAGATGATGAACAGGTTCTGTTTACCAGCATGACCGGTGAGGAGAAAATTCTTGACCCACTGAAAAAAAGACTGTTTAAAAATGATTATGGTACGTATATGACCGGCCCGCGTATGGCCGCCTGGTTTCAGTTGATGAAAAATGCGGTGCCTGAATCGGCATTTTTTGTAACAAACAGTCCGGCGGTGATTGCTGAGATGGCTGATCATATAACAGATTTGGAAATGATATTTTCTGTTAAAGGGGTTTCCTGTGATCAACCAGAAGCAGTAATTAATGAATTCGCACAATGTTTGACGCGTCTGTCCACGACCCCCTGGTCCGGCCCGGATCAGATGAGCCTGCCTGATTTCAATTGTGAGGCGGATCAAAAATTAAATTTCAAACTTTATCTTTTGCCTGGCGTTGATCCGGTTGATGCGTGTAATTTTTTTTCAAAGGGTAAAATATTGTCAAAACAACATGACCGCAGTTGGTTAAATTCATTAATCGGTTTTTTTGAAATATAAGGGAACTTCCAAATATTAATATACCAAACTATCTTGCCTTTTGCGCAATTCCGGCATTTTAATATTTTCCACTTCCCTAACAAAAAAATATAACAATTCTTGACTCGATTTTATAATTCCTGTAATGAAAATTTTTTATATATATATAAATATATATAAAATATAGGAAATGGTAAATTGTTGACATATAAAATATTTAAAAAAGGAGAAATTTAAGATGGCTTTTAATCCTGTTGTAGACGCTGAAAAATGTGAAGGTTGTGAAGAATGTGTAGATGTCTGTCCGGTTGAAGTTTTTGAAATGCAGGATGGTAAATCCGTTCCGGTTAATGCGGAAGAATGCCTTGGTTGCGAAAGCTGCATTGAAGTATGTGAGGCAAATGCGATTACTGTTGAGGAAACTTAATATTTTAAACGATTTTCAGCTTCCCCAAGTGTTGCATCATGTGCAATGCGGGGAAGCTGATTTTTTCTCCCGCATCTTTTTGCGTATAACATATTCTGTTATAACGTTACATTTCATTTTTTTTATCCCCCGCTATTGTGATGAATAATCGTATGCCGTTTATATTTCCGGAGATGGCTTTTGGCCGGCAAACGGTTTTTATGTCCGGGATTCCGAAAACCCCTGTAGCTATCCGGTCCACCGTCCAGGCATCCCTGGCATTTAAGCGCTTTGACCACCCGTCCAATAACGGTAAAACCGTTGCTGTTGCCGTTGGCAGCCGCAATATTGACAATTTGCATATCGTTGTTGACCAATGCCTTCGCTTTCTTGAACAAAGCGGTTTTAAGCCGTTTATTGTTCCGGCCATGGGGAGCCACGGAGGTGCCACGGCCGACGGGCAACGGGATGTGCTGGCAAAATACGGAATCACTGAAGATAAGATGAAGGTTGCCATTGTGGCGGATATGGAAACCCAATGTGTTGCCACGCATCCTTCCGGGTTCAATATATATGTTTCAAAGGCTGCCCTTGCTGCTGATTATCTGGTTATTATAAATCGTGTTAAACCCCATACAAAATTTAAAGCCGACATTGAAAGCGGGCTTTGTAAAATGATGACCATCGGTCTTGGAAAAGACCAGGGCGCCTCCGAATTTCATCGTTTTGCGGTAGATCATACCTTTGGCATCATAGAGAGTGCGGCGGAAATTTTGCTGAAAAAACTGAACGTGCTTTTCGGAATTGCCCTGATAGAGGATGGGTATAGTAACCTGGCGCATGTTGAAACGATTGGTCCGGATCAATTGATCGGTCGGGAAAAAATTCTGTTAAAAAAAGCGTTGAACATGATGGGAAGAATTCCATTTGATTTTCTTGATATATTGATCATTGATCATTTTGGAAAAGATATTTCCGGTATTGGTATGGATTCAAACATTACCGGGCGGCATCGGGATGTTGTCGGTGATATAAAAATGTCACCGAACATCAAGCGAATATTTGTCAGGGATTTATCTCCCGGTTCGGACGGAAACGCAAACGGTATCGGACTTGCTGATGTTACGACCCGCCGGCTGGTGGCGCAGATAGATATGGAAAAAACCTATGTGAATGCGATGACTGCGATTTCTCCTGAAAAAGCAGCGATTCCTATCAATTTTGAGACTGACAGAATGTGTCTTGATGCGTGTATACGGACAACAGGGGTTCCAAATTATAATGATCTCAGAGTCGTCAGGATTAAAAGCACAGCCGCCTTAAAATACCTGCAGGTGTCACGATCCCTTGAACGTGAATTGCGTGAAAATCCAAATATGTCCCTGGTCTCACCCTGGCAAAAGGTCACGTTTAATGAATCAGGAAATTTACCTGTTTTTTTTTCCGATGAATGAAGGTTGTCAGGGCCGCATTATTAAAAAATTTGTTTTCTGTTCTTAATCCTTGTCATTGTGTGATGCGCAGTGATACTAAAACAGATGGTTTTTGGGGTATTTCACTTGATTGAATTTTCAATGCGGTGACCTGCGAGAGGCGTCAGGGAGTCTCTTCCGTATATGAAATCGATATGGTATATATTGACTGATGAAACAATATGTTATTGATGAATTAAGACCAGAGGATTATGACAGGATCAAAATGTATATGGATGAACATTTTGGTCCGGCGGATATGGGAGATATTTACTGGATATCTTTAGATTCTGGACTTTATGACCCAATACAGCTGTCGCACGTCAAATGCCGCCCCTTTTATTTTACAATTCAGCTAACCCCAACGTCATTGGTTGCCGAATTGCTGGTTCGAACAAAAAATAGCATCCGATGTGATTGTATTCAATATGCGACAAAGGATCAGTGCCTCTGGCTGATCCGTTTTGTTGACACCATTTTTGAGAGACTTGAGATAATTACCTGACCGGTTAGCGAATTTATCAAACGTAACTTTGATAATCTCGTAAAAAGTCGGATTCCGACGGCAAGGTATAAAAGTTCAAATTCAAGGCGCGCAAATTCTGAGTGATGATTAGTACTTAGCGTACTTTGAAGAAACGAAGAATGCAGCGCAACACAGAATTTGGACTTTTTACGAAGCCGTCAACTTTGACGGAATCATTAACCTTAAATAAGTCAATATAATGCTTAAAATTATTCCTCTTGGGGGACTCGGGGAAATTGGCCTGAATATGATGGCCTTTGAATATGACGACACGATTGTCATCATAGATGCGGGTCTGATGTTTCCGGAAGATTACATGCTGGGGGTGGATTATGTCATTCCGGATATGAATTATATCCGTATCAATGAGGACAAAGTCGCTGGCATTATCCTGACGCATGCCCATGAAGATCATATTGGCGCATTACCGTATCTTCTTAAAATAGTCAATATTCCGGTTTATGCAACCGGGTTTACGATTGGTATGCTTCAGCGAAAGCTGGATGAGCATGCGATTCTGTCTGTTGCCAGCCTGAATGAAATATCACCAAAAGAAAAATTGTGGATACCCCCGTTTGAGTTTGAGTTTATCCGGGTCAATCACAGTGTTGTGGATGGCGTCGGGATCGCCATTAATACGCCGGTCGGGAAGATTGTTCATACCGGTGATTTTAAATTGTCGGAAACAGAGATACCGGGGATGATGACCGACATTGATACATTTGAACGACTCGGTGAAGAAGGGGTGCTTGCGCTTTTGTCTGATTCGACAAATGTGGAGAAAGACGGCCGCACGATTTCCGATGAAGCGATTGGAAAAACATTTCAAAAGATCATTGCAAACAGTTCGGGCCGGGTGATTGTCGCTCTGTTTGCATCAAACATCGCCAGAATCCAGCAGATCGTCAATATTATTAAATCCGGTAAACGCAAAATCATTTTTAACGGAAGAAGCATTGAGTCGAGTGTGAAAACAGCGATTGGGTTGAATATGCTACACATTCCGGATGATATGGAGATTGATGTCGATCAGATAGAACAATATCCTTTGAATGAGATTCTGATTCTAACAACCGGCAGTCAGGGAGAGCCCATGTCCGCGTTGGCCCGGATGTCAACCGGAATGCACAAACAGATAAAAGCTGAAAAAGGAGACACGGTTATCCTGTCTTCCAAATTTATACCGGGTAATGAAAAGGCGATTGCCAAAATTATTAATAATCTTTTCCGGAAAGGGGCAGATGTTATTTATGAGAAAATATCTGACATCCATGTCTCCGGGCATGCATTTCGGGATGAACTGAAAGAAATGATCAACCTGACCATGCCGGATTATTTTATTCCCATTCATGGCGAGTACCGTCATTTATATCATCACGCGAAATTGGCGGAAGAAGTCGGCATCCCCAAAGACCAGGTCCTGCTGGCAGAAAATGGTCAGATTATCGAGTTTGATGAAAACGGGGGGAGGATCAACGGAAAAATTTTTACCGGCCGGATTCTCGTGGACGGCAAAGGTGTCGGGGACGTGGGGCGTCTGGTTTTAAAAGAAAGACGACTTCTTTCTGAAGACGGCCTGGTTGTGGTCACCATTGTTTTGGACGAAGAAACCGGATTTATTGTTTATGGTCCGGAGATTGCCTCAAAAGGATTTGTGTTTGAATATGAAACCGGTCATATCCTTGAAGATGCAAAATGTGTTATTTTGGAAATCATAGATGATATCAGTCTTTTTGATCCGGCGGATCGGGTTGAAGCGCTTCGCAAAAGACTGCATCGTGGTTTAAGAGAATATTTTAATTTTACAATTAAGCGAAAACCGGTCATACTGCCGTTTATTATGGAAATCTGAATTTTAAAATTAATTATTTTTAGGCGTAATAGATAAATGCGTAGAGAAATAGTCAGCATCATATTGATTTTTATTGTTGTTTTTTCACTGGTCAGTCTTGTCTCATACAGTCCGGATGATCCGTCAATCCATCATGTCGGATATACGGGTGACATTGAAAATTTTTTTGGATTTTTGGGTGCGCACCTGTCGGGTTTTCTCATCGGGTTATTCGGGGTGGGTGCTTTTTTAATACCGGTTCTGTTTTTTATTGGGTTTCTTGAGTTTTTTAAAAATCGTTCCGGGCAGGCACTTTCCGTCATCGCATCCGGAGGGATTATTTTAACTGTTTCCTTTGGGAGCCTGCTGTCATTTTTTCAGGAAACCTATATTTTCTTCGGCAATGATTTTACGGCGGGCGGAATGCTCGGTTTTCCCATTAAGTCGTTTTTACTCAAATATTCCAACTGGACCGGTGGAATGGTTATTTTATCTTTTTTTCTGCTGATTGGTTTTATCTTGTCGACCGGTATCTCAGTGGTTGCCACCATTCGAAATTTTGGGAAATTAAGTCTTGTGATCGGCGGGCAGATAAAAAATATATATTCTCATGCTTTTGAGACGATAAAAAAAGGAATGATTCAATTAAAGCCGGTTAAGAAAAAGAAAACAAATAGCTTGAACCGCAAAAAGAAAGATCCGGATAGAAACGTTACGCTGCCTTTTAAAAGGAATAAAGATGAAGACGTAAAGAAAAGAAATAAAGATCATGCAGAAAATGAAATTTTAATAAAAGAGACGCTGCCTCCCAGGCCCCTTCGGTCGGTGCCGGTGCCCAAACAGCAGGTTTTTGAGTCCATGCGGTTTGATACCGGCATTAAGCTTCCCTCAATAGATTTTTTAAAGGATATGGAGGTGCAGATCGATGCAGTGGACCATGAAAATTTAAAGTTCTTATCAAAAATTCTTGAGCAGAAGCTTGATGATTTCGGTGTCAGGGGCAAAGTGGAAACCGTTGTTCCCGGTCCGGTAATTACCCGATTTGAGTTCAAACCCGCACCGGGAATTAAGATTAATAAAGTGGTAAACCTGTCAGATGATCTGGCGTTGGCGCTTCGTGCCATGAGTATTCGTATCATCGCGCCAATCCCCGGCCGGGCGGTTATCGGGATTGAAGTCCCGAATTCACATCGGGAAATGGTTGTTTTTAAAGATATTGTGACATCCCAGGTTTTTCATAAATCCAAATCCAAACTGACGCTGGGCATGGGCAAGGATATCGTCGGTAATCCCGTGGTCGCGAATTTAGAAGACATGCCGCATTTGCTGATTGCCGGCGCTACAGGGACCGGTAAAAGTGTCGGTTTAAATGCGATGATCTGCAGCCTGCTATACAAATCCATGCCTGAAGACGTTAAAATGATTATGATTGATCCCAAACGGATCGAATTGTCTGTTTATGATGGCATTCCGCATTTGATTTCACCGGTTGTCACGGACATGAAAAAAGCAACCAATGCGCTGTTTTGGGCTGTCCGAGAGATGGAACGGCGGTATAAGGTATTGTCTGAAAACCGGGTGCGGAATATTCGTCAATATAACCGTAAAGTTGAAAAAGAAGCTGAAGAACAAAAACCGGATGAAGAAACACCTGTTAAGGAAAAGCTTCCGTATATCGTGATTATTATTGATGAACTGGCTGATTTGATGATGGTCGGTTCCCGGGATGTTGAAGTCGGGCTGACGCGTCTGGCGCAGATGGCCCGTGCCTCGGGTATTCACCTGATTATTGCCACCCAGCGGCCGTCGGTGGATGTTCTGACTGGTGTGATTAAAGCCAATTTTCCGACCCGGTTGTCTTTTCAGGTCTCGTCAAAAACTGACTCCAGAACCATTATTGATGCCAATGGTGCTGAATCGCTTCTCGGAAATGGCGATATGCTGTTTTTGCCCCCGGGAACTGCAAAACTCCAGCGGCTCCACGGCGCATATATTTCTGAAGATGAATTGATGAAAGTGATTGAATTTCTAAAAGAACAAAAGCCGCCCGAATATGATCATGCAATTCTTGAAGCCCCGGAAAAGGAATCCGCCAACGGCGGAGACAAGGATTATGACGAGCGGTATGATGAAGCCGTCGCATTGGTCACCAAGTCCGGCCATGCGTCAATTTCAATGATCCAGAGACACCTGAGGATCGGTTACAACCGGGCAGCCCGGATTGTCGAAGTAATGGAAGAAGAAGGGGTTGTCGGCCCGTCTGATGGTGTCAAAGCCCGGGAGGTATTGGTAAAAAATTATGATGAAATGCTGTGATATGGGAAATCAATCTCTGGTATTGGATGAAAAACTGAATGATAAACCAAATGAAACGCTGATCGGCCGGACCAAGGGGTTTCTGGATAAAGATGAAGGCCTGAGACTTTATCAGATAGCGCTGGCAGTCAGCAGGCGGGGCCCCTGCCTTGAAATCGGGAGTTATTGCGGAAAGTCGACACTTTATCTCGGGGCTGCGTGCCGGGAAAATAACAGTACCCTTTTTGCAGTAGACCACCACAGCGGTTCCGAAGAACAGCAGCCTGGGGAAGGGTATTTTGACCCGGAAACCTATGATATCCGTCAGGGACGGATGGATACATTTCCGATTTTTCGCCAGACACTCATTGACGGTGGGTTCGAGAATACAGTGGTTCCAGTTTTAGCCCGTTCGGAAGTTACTGCACGTCACTGGGCAACGCCGCTGAGCCTTGTTTTTATTGACGGCGGCCACTCGTTTGCCGCAGCGTTCACGGATTATAATTCCTGGGCAGGACATATCATGCCGGGCGGGTATCTGCTGATTCATGATATATTCAGGCACCCAGAAGAAGGGGGCCAGGCCCCGCATTATATTTATAAGATGGCGGCAGCATCCGGCCTGTTTCAAGTGATGCCGATGACCAAAACCCTTGGTGTCCTGAAACGAATGGAATGTGGGGAGTTACCGGAAGATTTGCCGGTGATATAAATTAATTTATTCGATTTTCCATATATTAACCAATGCTTTTTTTGCCAAATCCCTGACCGTCACTGGCTTGAGCTGAAGGTCATTAAAAAATAAAATCTCATTTTTATCTTTAGTCAGGCGCTCAAGGGGTTTAACCGCTGCTCGGCTTTTCAGGTTGCCCAGTGCCCAGGCAGCCAATCCTCGGTGATACCGGTCATCGGATGTCAGAAATGGAAACAAGTGGGTATCTGTCTCCGGAAGCTGATCCGGCCGTTCCTGGGCCAGTCGGCCAATGCCCCAGAGAACACCTCGCTGGAGCATTTCATATTCCAGAAAATTTTCATCCAGACGAATGTAGGATCGGAGGATCGTGGAGAATTCAGCTGCCAGGCCCTTATGGAGAGCGGTGATTTCGCCCATGGCTTCCGGAGATCCCCATCCAATACCGCCGGATTCATCGTTTAAATTCCACATCAACCGGCGCATGATGATACGGGCGGATTCCATGTCTTTGTTAGCCAGTATAAACACCACCCGGCCGAAAGTGGTAATTGCCCGCCACCGAAGAATTTCTTCTTTATCATAAAAAAAGGGGAATAAAAAATTGACACTCTGACGGGGCGGATACTGGCATATGGTTTCAAGGGAAGCCTTGAAATCGTTTGCGCTTAAAAAGTTCCGTATAAGCTGCTTTGACCGCCTGCCTTTGAGTTCCACGATTACTTTTTTTCCTCATGCGCTTTGCGCAGCAGATGCGCCAGCTCTTGAATTTCCCCAAGATCTTTTGTCATCATGGCCCAGCCATACCAGTACGCATAATCCGGGTTGACATGAAAACTTCCCTGATATGTCCGCATGCGATGTTTCATATACATCTGGAAAAGGACCTGCTCGATATGGGACAGATGATCCATGCTTTTCCCGTTGGTTCGCATAAAATACATAAAATCCGGATACGCGAATTCATATTCCGTGGGCTTTGCAAGGATGCCATCCTTGTAAAGGCCGGCCACAATATGGATGGCATTTGCCATCAGGTGGTCCGCTTTCTGTAACATCGTATCGCCTGATTTTAACTGGGTGGCCCCGTATGATTTTGAATGGCATTTCGCACATGTTTTAATCATTTTATTGCGTTCATTCTGCCAGTCTTTTTCAGTCAGACGGACCATATCCAGCTCTTTGATAAAATCCAGTCGTTGGGTGGGTTCCCCGGTGTTTGGATTCAGCACACCGAGCGCCTTTAAAATTGTGACCCTGTCTTTTGCCCACTGTTTGTTTTCGGGCAGGGGCAACCGGACACCAAAAAATCCCCAGGCAGTCCGGTTGGTATGCGTTCCATTTGGCAAATGACAATCCTGGCACCGTGGCACCGCCGCATTTTCCGGCAGGCGGCCCTGCTCTTTGGCAAACCAGCGCGTTCCATGCTTGGCGCTACTCCACATTTCCCATTGGGGGTGATCATAGCCCATGTGACATTGCTGGCAGGCCCTGGGGTCCTGGGCCTCGGATTTAGCAAACGTATGACGGGTATGGCATTCATCACAGGAATTATTCTGGTAGCGATAGCCCTTGTCATGTAACGCCTGTTTCTCTTTATCACTTTTAACGCCCATATTGTGACATCCTCCGCACCCGCGTCCCCCTTCCATAAGTTCATCCGGTTCCAGGTGTGTTACAGGCATCGCATTCAAAGATTTCCAGCCATGATTGTGCTTGCCTTTCTTAAACTGTTCAAACTGATCATAGTGGCAGTCACCGCAAACACTTTCATCCGGCATCACGGCAAGATGTGCGTTCTTGACACTCTGATGTTCAGAACCATGACAGACCGAGCAATCAATTCCCATTTCCGCATGGGTGCTGGTTTCCCAGTCCGTCACATGGCCGGGGGTTGCTTTACGATGACATTTAATGCAGTTGATTTCATCTTCTGCTGCCATCCCATTGCTCCCGGTAAAAAACAGGGCGCTTAAAACAAAGCTCATACAGACAACAACGGGAAATAGTTTCATGAAATCATTTTCCTTTTTATAGATATCGTTAAGGATTATTTGCACGAACATTAAGTCTTAATTAGAACGGAAACCCCTGAATCCCAGTTGTCATTACGAGAAGTGAGGAACGAGCGACGAAGTAATCTCCTGTCTTCAATGAGATTGCTTCGGTCGTACCGTTCCTTCCCCGCCGAAGGCGCGGCTCGCAATGACAGAAAAGTGATCATTGCGTCACTTTCCGTTCAGGGACTATAAATGATCTAAATAGACAATAACACAAATAACGATCGGTTGTACATTGTTTTGAATTTTAAAACGCCTAATGAAAATTCGATTTCAGCAATGGGGTAAAAAAGCGCCTTTAAACAGGACAGATTATGTGCTTTTTGCCTATTGATACCAATTCCTTGACACCCTGGAGAATTTCTGCCAAATTTTTAAACAAAATTAATTTTTTACGATGCCATCATTATTGATCCAATAATATAATCCCCTGGAGACAAACATGTTAAAAACTAAAATAACAAATCTTTTAGGTATTAAATACCCGATTGTCGGCGGGGCAATGATGTGGATATCAAAGGATGAATTTGTCGCGGCCATGAGTAATGCGGGTGGGCTCGGCATTATGGCTTCAGCCAATTATAAATCGAAAGAGACGTTTGCTGCCGCTATCGATAAAATGAAAACGATCACAGACAAACCATACGGCGTTAATATTAATCTTTTTCCTGCCATGACCCAGATTGACAATAATGATTATATTGACGTGATGGCGGACAATGGTCTTAAAATCGTGGAAACCTCCGGGCATCATGCACCGGAGGAACTTGTCGCCCGCTTCAAGGATCTGGGGATGACCTGGATTCATAAATGTGTGGGGGTGCGATATGCTAAAAAAGTGGAAGCCATGGGCGCGGATATCGTAACGGTGGTGGGGTATGAAAACGGCGGTGCTACCGGCAGGCTTGATATCGCCACGATGGTGCTGGTGCCGCTGGTTGTTGATGCGGTCAATGTACCGGTGATTGGCGGCGGCGGTATATCCGATGGCCGTGGTTTGGCTGCTGTTTTATCGCTGGGGGCTGAAGCGGTTATTATGGGAACCCGTCTGCTGGTTACCAAAGAAGCAACCATTCATGACAATATTAAAACCGCTCTGCTCAAGGCTTCCGAGTTGGATACCATGCTTATTATGCGATCCTTGAACGCAACTCACCGGGTATTGAACAATGATGCCGCCAATAAATGCCTGGAACTGGAAAATAATAAAGCGGAGTTTACCGAATTATATGAAGTCATCAAGGGGGAAAATGCCAAAGTGATGTATGACGAGGGCGTTGTCGGTAAAGGGATTCTCTCCTGCGGTCAGGGCGTGGGCCTGGCAAATGATTTGCCGACGCTTAAAGAACTTTTCGATCGGATGGCGGCAGAAGCGGAACAAATGTTGTTAAGATTTTCGTAATCATTTACAGGGCACCGCATCTGTTTTGTTGCAAAATGGGTGACCCTCAAAATAATATCCCCGATGAAGGGCTGTGCATGAAATGGGGAAGCAAGTCTGATGGCTTCGTAAAAAGTCCAAATTCTTTGTTGCGTTGCATCCTTCGTTTCTTCATAGTACGCTAAGTACGAATCATCACTCAGGATTTGCGCGCCTCGAATT
>CAZQLG010000007.1:0-25341 GCA_964594105.1 uncultured Desulfococcus sp.
ACAGAAAAATAAATTTATTGTCAATGAAAACTTGTAAAAAGCTTTTCATGGTGAATCGTCACCATGAAAAGCTTTTTACGAAGCCATCAAACTTAATACTCTTTCGGCATGTTATTGAGTTGTGACAGGGTAAACACCGGTCCGTCCTTGCAGACAAAATCCTTTCCGATATTACACCGGCCGCAGATACCGATTCCGCATTTCATTTTGTTTTCCAGAGACATGAGGATATTGTCATGGTTATAGCCCAGGTTATCTAAAACCGGCTGGGTAAACTTGATCATGATCGGGGGACCGCAAATGATTGCATATGTGTCGCTGTTTCCCGGAGGTGCTTTTTGTTCCGTGACGGTTGGAACAAACCCGGTCAGGTATTTCCAGTCCGGATCATCGGTGCCGTCAACCGTGATGTTCATGTGAATGTCGTCCCGTTTGGCCCAGGCGGCAAGTTCATCTTTGTATAAAAGCATGCCGGGTGAACGGGCACCATAAATCACATGAATGTCCTTGAATTTTGAACGATTCGCCGGGTCCAGCATGCTGATGATGGATGATCGAAGGGTGGTAAAAGCAAACCCGCCGCCGATGATGACAATATTCTTACCCTCAAGCGTTTTCCAGGGAAAAGGGTGGCCCAGAGGTCCCCGAACGCCCATGATATCCCCTTCTTTCATGGCATGAAGGTATGATGTGACTTTGCCGGTTTTGAAAATGGTAAATTTGATAAATCCTTTTTCCATGGGAGATGATGCGATACCAATGGGGATCTCACCCAGTCCGGGAATTGAAAGTTCTCCAAACTGGCCGGATTCATAAGTAAATTTTTCTTCATCGGCCGGATTCAAAAAGACAAATTTAAAAGTCTTTAAACTTCTATCTTCGGTTTCGGTAATTATTTCATCAATGCGAACCGGATATGGTAAATATGGATTTTGCACTTATATACCTCCTTTGCTATGACGATGTGACTTCGCAGGCGCAGGCCTCAGGATCAAAGCTGTTCATTTTATCACAAATCTTTCTTATATCGATATTGACCGGACAGAAGCGGATGCATCGTCCACATCCAACACATTGAATGCCGTTATCGTATTTATCCACATAATATTTCAGTTTATGCATGAAGCGCTGACGCACCCGTTCATACTTTAAATTTCTCGGGTTGTGCCCGGATGCATGATGGGTAAACAAAGGAAACATACAGCTGTCCCAGTTGCGCATCCGGATGCCGGATTTCCCATAGGTTTCATCCTGAACATCAAAACACCAGCATGTCGGGCAGACATACGTGCATGTGCCGCAATTAATGCAGGCAAACGCTTCCTGTTCCCAGAAAGGGGCATCATACAGTTCAAGTGTTGTTTTGTTTTTAAGCTGATCTGTTGCGACGGAAGATGCAATGCTGGATTCCGCCGTGGTTTTCATTTCATCAATTTTTGAAGCGACAGCGGACTCGGCTTCCATGGTCCATCCTGCGGAACTGGCAAAGGCTTCTCCCTTGGGAGTGATTATTTTCGCATACAAATCATCACCATCTGCAATCAATAGAACATCTAAACCTTCTTCGCCAAACGGACCGGTGCCGGCGGATGTGCAGAAACATGTAGAGCAGGCAGTATTGCAGGCCAGGCCGACAAAAGTGGTTGCTTCATACGCTTTAATCCAGTAGGTATCCTGGTATTCGGGTGTGTCAAAGTTGCGGCGGACAATGGGAAATGATAGTGCGTCACAGGGGCGGATCCCGATGATCGCCATCGGCGATTTCACGTTCTCCACCTCTTTCATAATGCGAAAGTCTTCTTTATTTTCGTCCAGGCTGTATGTAAACATTATTTGAGATTGCGGATATATAATGGATTTAGGTGAAAGCCGGGTGTTCTGATAATTTAAATCCGGCAGTTCACTTTTTTCCAATAGTTTAAATTCGTGGTCGTTTTTTTCTTTCACCGGGCCAAAAACGCGATAAGCGGATTTTGTTTTCTCAATGCCTTCGTCCCAGCTTTGCTTGTCAATTTTGATGAGCTTCATAGTGTTTGCCCTTATCAAATTTGATGGCGTCGTAAAAAGTCCTATCTACTGCGTTGTAGCGGTTTTTCAGGCTTTCAATATACTGCATGTATTATTTCGATCCTGAAAAACCACTACGCCTTGTATATGAAACTTTTAACTTAGCCATCCGGTTACTTTTTACGAAATCGTCAAATTTAAAATTGTGTGAAAAATATTTTTATCGTCAACGCTTATTTAATAAATTCATCCGGGTCATCTGTTTTAAACGTATCCAGAGGTGGCCGGACGTCAAGGGAGAGACCGGCTTCCCATCCATAGAGTTCCAGGCAGTCCTTGTTCAATTTTTTGGTAAATTCCCTGATTTTTATGCCCATGGGGCATGCCCTCTCACAGGCACCGCAGTCGGTGCATCGCCCGGCACAATGATAAGCGCGGAGCAAATGAAATGTCTTCACATCTGTCGGATCCTGGCTTTTTCCCACCCACTGGGGTCTGGATTCATCTACAAAACAGGTGGGACAGTAGCACAGCGGGCAGGCATTACGGCAGGCATAACAGCGAATACAGGGGGAAAGCAGGTCTTCAAAATAATGCCATTTTTCATCTGCGGACAAGGATTCGACTTTAGTCACCGATGCGTACTGATCCACATCTTTCTGCTCCTCAACAAGATCGCCCGCCAGTTCATCATATACAACCGGATTCCGATGGGTGCAAACTGCGCAATTTTCGGCAAGCAGCGTTTGCTTACTCTTTGTTTCAGAAAATCCGTTGCCGGAAATTGTAATCTCGTCGCCGGATTCTTCGACTTTTAGAATTTCGCCGTCGAACATGGCATTGATTTTGTGCTGATCAATCATTCCGGTACAGGGGACGCCGATAATGTATAACTGATCCCGCTTGATTTTATTTTCAATCACATGGGTGACTATATTTCTGGAATCACAGCCTTTGGCAATGATGCCGATAGTCCCTTTTTTGTCGGTGATATAATTGGCAAGATTGAGACCGCAGTTACTGTCCCAGATGAGTTCATCAGCTGATTCGGCGGAAGTTGCATAATGAGGCTGGTTCATCATAGGAAGAGATCCTTTTCGAAACCCGATGACCATTTCAACTTTGCCTTCTGCCAGCACACGTTTTGATATCTCTTTTATTTTATCTGTATAGTCCGTCATTTTAATCAACCTTGGGTTCGGTTTTGACATATTTTTTATTCGCCGGATCCAGCGCTTTTACTTCATCTGTAATTTTTGTTACAACATCCACAAATTTGGTGGACTCCGCAGATGATATCCATGAAAAATGAAGTCGACCCGGTTCAATTCCGGTATGTTCAAGAAAATTTTTCATTAAAGCAAATTTTCTACGTGCATAATAATTACCTTCCAGGTAATGGCATTCGCCGGGATGTCAGCCGGAAACCCAGACGGCGTCTGCGCCCTGCCTTAATCCCGCCAGAATAAATTTGGGACTTATTCGGCCGGTGCAGGGTATTCGAATCACCCGAATATTGGGTGGATATTCCATCCGGCTGACGCCGGCTAAATCAGCGGCGCCATAGCTACACCAATTGCAAAGAAAACTTAGTATTTTTGGTTCATTTTCAGCCATTTCAATAGTTCTCCTTATTTACATCTATCCTTGGAAAATGGATTAATAATTTTTTAAAACCTAAACTGCTGCTTCAAGTTCGAAAATCTGAGAAAAGATCTGGTCCGTATCAAATCCCTTCAAATGAATTGCACCGGAACGGCAGGAAGCGACGCACAACCCACAGCCCTTGCAAAGAACTGGATTGATTTCCGCTTTTCCGGCAAAACGGCCTTCTGTAGAAAAGGACGGTGCGCTGTATGGGCAAATGGAAACGCAAACACCGCAGGAGGCGCATTTTATTGATTCCACTTCAGCGATGGTACCGCTGCTAAAAATGGTTTTTTGAGACAAAAGGGTGACGGCGCGTGATGCGGCTGCTTTTGCCTGGGCAATGGATTCGTCGATTGGTTTAGGATAATGGGCCATCCCGCAAAGGAACGTTCCATCCGTGGCAAATTCAGAAGGTCCTAGTTTGGCGTGTTTCTCAATAAAAAAGCCGTCTTCGTTCATGGGGACTTTAAAGAAATTGGCCAGCTCCTCGTCTGCATATGGGACAATAGCGGTGGCCAGTGCGACCATATCCACGGAAAGCGTTATGGGGCGTCCCAGAACATGATCCGTGACGGTTACTTTAATATTGCCGTTTTTGGCGGTAACCACCGGCTTGTTATTCAGGGAATATCGGATAAAGAGGACCCCTTCTTCTCTGGCCTGACGGTAGAGGTATTCTTTTTCACCATATGTCCGGATATCGCGATAAAGAATATAAACGTTCATGTCCGGGTTTCGTTTTTTGAGTTCCAGGGCATTTACAATGGAATGGGTACAGCAAACCCTGGAACAATACATCCGTTCCGGCTCCCTTGATCCGACACACTGGATAAATACCGCTGAATTCAATTCTTTGAGTTTAGGATCATCGGCAATTAACTTTTGGTCCAGCTCAAGGGTGGTAATAATTCCGGGATCATTTCCATACTCATATTCTGTCGGTGCATAAGGCGCAGCGCCGGTCGCCAGAACGGCAACCCCGTGTTCAAGTTTTTCTGTACTTCCATTGGAAGACAATGTGGAAGTAAAGTTACCGACAAAACCATCCACATTCGTTAATTTCGTATTCAGGTGAATTTTAACATTATTATTTTTTTCAACAGAATTGATTAATTCAGATAATTTTTGCTGAATGTTATCTCCCTGCGCGGTATGAAAAAGGTTTAACGCCTGGCCACCCAACTGGGAACTCTGCTCAATGAGATGTGTCTCATATCCCTGATCAGCAAGACTTTTCGCAGTGGTTAACCCGGAAATACCGCCGCCGATGACCATTGCCGTCGGGTTAACTGATAATTCCGTCTCTATGAGCGGTTCCATCAGCGCAACCTTGGCCACGGCCATCCGAACCAGATCCTTGGCTTTTTCGGTCGCCAGTTCCGGGTTATTTTTATGCACCCAGGAGTCCTGGTTCCGGATGTTGGTCATTTCAAAGAGGTATTTATTTAAACCCGCATTGATCAGGGTTTCCTGAAAAAGCGGTTCATGGGTCTTTGGTGTACAGGCAGCGACCACCACACGGTTCAAATTTTTTTCTTTAATAATTTGGGTCATTGTATCCTGAGTGTCCTGTGAACATGTATACAGGTTATCGGTCACATATTCAACATAGGGCAGGCTTGCGGCATAGTCACGAACTGCCGGCACATCGACAACACCGGCAATATTGGTGCCGCACATACAGACAAAAACACCAATTTTGGGACGTTCTCCGACAATATTTGTTTCCGGTATCACCGCTTTTGTTTTGGTCAGGGTGTTTCTGGCGCTGGTGAGCATTTCACCGGCAGCGGCAGCGGCTGCGCTGGCATCAATAACCGACTGGGGGATATCCTTGGGGCCCTGGAATGCGCCGCAGACAAAAATGCCTTCCCGGGAGGTGGCCACCGGATTAAACGTCTCGGTTTTGCAGAAGTTGCCGGGTGTCAGCTCAATGTCCAGCCGGTTGGCGAGATCAATAAGCTCCGGAGGTGTTTCAAGGCCGATGGAAAGAACGATTATGTCAAATTTTTCAGTTGTTATTTTTCCGTCTTCCGTAACGTAGCGGACTAAGAGTTCATTGCCGCCAGGAAGCGGTTCAACGGTATGCACCCGGCTTCGCACAAACCGAACCCCGTGCTTTTTTTTCGCAAGTTCATAAAAGCGTTCGAATTCTTTGCCTGGCGTTCGCATATCCATGAAGAAGATGGCACATTCCAGATCATCACCTGCATGTTCTTTGGAAATTACTGCCTCCTTGATAGCGTACATACAGCACACAGAAGAACAATAGCTGTTGTTGCAGCGGTTCTGGTCGCGCGAGCCCACGCACTGGAACCATGCAATTTTTTTGGGTTCCTTGTGATCCGAGGGCCTTACCAGGTGGCCGCCAAACGGCCCGGAGGCCGACAGGATACGTTCGTACTGCATGGAGGTAATGACGTTGGGTATTTTGTCGTAGCCGTAAAAGTCCAGCGCAGATGGAACATAAGGTTTAAAGCCGGGAGCCAGCAGGATGGCCCCGACGTTAATGATGTCAGTATGCGGTTTTTCGGAATGGGTTAATAAAGTCAGGGCATCGGCGCCACAGGCCTTGACGCATTCAAAACATTCACAACAGACCATGCAGTTAAGGCATTTACCGGATTCAGCCAGGGCCTGTTCTTCGGAAAAACCTTTTTCCACCTCATCAAATCCTGACAGGCGAACGTCCATAGGAATCCGATCCATATGCGCCCGGGGCTGGTACGCGATATCTTCAGGAATCGGGTTGAAATCCTGTTGCGGCACCTCTAATGGGCCGCGGCCAGCCTTAAGATCTTCATTATTTATAAATCGCATGATAGATTCGGCGGCCTCGCGACCGGCGGCCACTGCACCGATGGCGATCCAGGGGCCTGACTGGGCGTCACCGCCGGCGAAAACGCCTTTTCGGGTGGTTTCACAGGTGATGGGGTCGGTGATGATAGTGTTTTTTGGGGTCAGCTCAACGTCGGTGGACCCTTCCAGAAACGCCGGGTTCACGCGTTGGCCAATGGCCGGAATAATTGTATCACAGGGCATAACGAATTCACTGCCCTTGATGGGCACCGGCCTTCGCCGTCCGCTTTCGTCCGGTTTTCCCAGTTCCATACGAATACATTTAAGCCCGGTGACCTTGGCATTTTCAACAACGATTTCCGCCGGGGCCAGGAGAAAATCAATATGGATGCCCTCTTCCAGAGCGTCCTCGATTTCCTCGTTGCTTGCGGGCATTTCCGTCCGGGTGCGGCGGTAAACAATGCTGACCTTATCAGCTCCCATGCGCACTGCTGAACGGGCCGCATCAATGGCCACATCCCCGCCGCCAACGATTACCACATGCCCGTTGACCGTTTTGCGTTCATAAAGCGCTGTTTCCCGAAGAAACCGGACGCCGGTAATAACGCCATCGGCGTCTTCGCCGGAGATATTCAGTTTCATGCTGGTGTGGGCTCCCACGGCGAGGTAAACTGCGTGGTAACCTTCAGACATGAGACTATCGATAGTGATATCCCGTCCCATGGCGGTGTTGTAACGAATTTCGACCCCCAGGCGGGTAATGGCACGGATTTCTTTTTCCAGCACAGCGGGTGGCAGACGGTAATCGGGAATCCCCACCCGCAGCATCCCGCCGCTTACCGGCAAGGCTTCGAAAATTGTGACCTGGAACCCTTCAAGGGACAGAAAATATGCGGCGGTCAATCCGGACGGACCGGCACCGATAATAGCGACTTTTTCTTTCCGGGGGGTGATTTCCGGGAGCGGCGTCTCCTCTACATCCACCTGATCGGCAACAAACCGCTTGAGGGTGCAGATAGCGATGGGTGCATCCACTTCCTGGCGCCGACAGACATCTTCACAGGGGTGAGGACAAACGCGGCCGATGACACCCGGCAACGGAAGTGTGCGCGTGATCACCTCAAGCGCCTCGGGATATTTCTGTTGAGACACCATGGAAACGTAGCCATGGGCATTAACATGGTTCGGACATGCATTGGTACAGGGTGATCTGTCTCTTTTGGTGATGGAATAGGCACCCGGTACAGCCTGAGCATAAGGCCGGTAGGTGGCCTTTCGGTTTCCAAGCCCTTGTTCAAAAATACTGGGCAGGCTCACCGGGCACGCCTCAGCACAATCACCGCAACCAGTGCATTTTTGAGGATCAATGTAGCGGGCATCTTTGCTCAGGGTAACTCTGAAATTCCCCGCCTCGCCCTCAACTTTCGTTATTTCCGAAAGGGTATTTAATTCGATGTTTAAATTCCGGCCGACCTCGACCAGTTTAGGAGAGATAATTCACATGGCACAATCATTGGTGGGGAAGGTTTTGTCCAGCTGCGACATAGCACCGCCGATGGAGGGCTCTTTTTCAACCAAGTAAACATAATAGCCTGAATCCGCCAAATCAAGGGCGGATTGCATTCCGGCAATGCCGCCACCTACTACCATTACAGAACCGATAACATCCTTGGTCATAGTCGTCTACTCCGGTAAAATAATTGCAGGGTTAAATTATTACAAAACAAGACCCGGCATTGTTAACAAAAAACTATATAAAATCAAATAGTAAGTGCTTGCATATACCATAAAAATAAATTATATAAATATATTCAATCTGTTGTGATGTCAATAAAATTTTGGTAAGTATTCATCAACAGATGGTTATTTAAAATTTTAAATAATTATTCAGGGCTTTGAACCATGATAAACAACGATAAACAGAAACTGATTGTGATTTGCGGGCCGACAGGAATCGGGAAAACAGACCTGTCTCTGTCTCTGGCGGAAGCATTTGATGGGAGTATTGTCAGCGCTGATTCCATGCAGATTTACCGGTATATGGATATCGGGACGGCAAAGCCGGATGCCGTAGAATTGAACCGGGTACCGCATTATATGATTGATATCGTTGATCCAGATGAACCCTATGACGCAGCCCGGTTTTATCGGGAAGGACGCCGGGCGATTGAACAAATATATGGTTTAAAAAGAACTCCGTTTATTGTTGGTGGGACAGGGTTTTATTTGAAAGCCCTTTTGTACGGATTATTTGATGCAAAGCCGGTTGATCCGGAGATTCTTTTAAGGTTAAAAAAGGAATCGGATGCAGATGGCATTCAGCCGATTTATGAAAGGCTTTGTGCCTGTGATCCGGAAGCGGCATCCCGCATACATGTCAATGATGCATACCGGGTGATCCGGGCGTTGGCCGTTTATGAAATGAGCGGAAAACCCATGTCAGAATACCAGCAGAAGCACGGTTTTAAAGAAAGTCCGTTTGATGTGTTGAAAATTTGTTTGTTTAATGATCGGGAGGCACTTTATGACCGGATTAACCGGCGGGTTGATCAAATGGTGGCGGATGGGCTGCTGGAAGAGGTGAAAACGCTTTTTGAAATGGGGTATTCAGAGCAATTGCGACCCATGCAGGCAATCGGATACCGGCATATGGCCGATTTTATTTACGACCGCACTGACTGGGATGAAATCATTGAACTATTAAAAAGAGATACACGAAGATTTGCCAAGCGCCAGCTAACCTGGTTCCGGAAGGATAAGGAGATGATATGGCGAGCACCGGATGCGGTGGGTGGGGTGATGGCAATGGTGAGGGACTTTTTGGGGGAAACCGAAAAGGGTATTCCGGAGAACTGAAATCCATGCAATCCATCGGCTATCGGCATATGGTGGATTTTATTAACGGGAAAAGGACCTGGGATAAAACCGTCACCACGTTAAAACGGGATACCCGGCGTTTTGCCAAGCGTCAGCTGACCTGGTTCCGCAAGGATTCCGAGATGATCTGGAACTCACCGGATGATGCGGAAGAGATTATGGCAGCAGTTCGGAAGTTTTTGGAGGGCAGATAGAAATTTTTTAAACATCGAATAATGATGTCGCTCCGCTCCACAATTAAATTTCATTGGTTTTCAAAAATTTGATGTCCAATTTTGAATGACTATTTCTTTTTTTTAGTTAAAAAGTTTTTGCTATTTTCGAAAAAATAATTTATTTAAGTACGCGTTCATCGCTTGGGCACTATGCCAGCAAATAGCCGTTAGTTTATATAAATAATCAAATTTATTAAAAATTTCTATTTCTTAAGGATTGGCGGAATATGAATAAGGGAAAATACCTGATTCGTTTGGCCTGCATTTTTGCGGCTTTCACTGTTTTTATATATGGTACCAGTCTATATGGGGCCGGACAGATTATTAATGATTCCTCCCGGACAAGGGCTGATTTGATTAAAATCGATACGATGACTGCTTTTGGCCGGCTTGAAAAACCGCCTGTTGAATTTCTTCATGACGCTCACACCGAAGCCCTGGCCAAAAAGAACCTTGATTGTACAGCTTGCCATTTGATCGAGAAAGATCAGATTTTTCCAAAATTTAAGCGAATCAAGGATGCTGACAGGATAGAGGTGATGAATATCTATCATAAAGAATGCATATCCTGCCATGGAGAGATGAAGGTGGCGCACGAAAAAACCGGACCGGTTGAATGCGATGGCTGTCATAGTGGAAAAACGATATATTCATCTTCCAGACAGCCGATGGGATTTGATAAATCCCTTCACTTCCGCCATTCCGAGGCACAGGAAAAAAAATGTGAACGATGCCATCATGAATATGATGAAAAGGAAAAAAAACTTTTTTATGCCAAGGGGAAAGAAGGCACTTGCCGTTACTGCCATAAGTCTGAGACCAAAGACAATCTGATTTCTATGCGCCTGGCATCCCATATTGCCTGCATTAATTGCCATAACAAAAATCTGGCAAAAAAACTGGATAGCGGCCCTGTAACCTGCTCAGGGTGCCACGATCTTGCAACGCGCCAGAAAATTAAAAAAATATCTCCCGTTCCGAGAATGGAACGGAAACAGCCGGATATCATTCTGCTCAAGGCCGTTCCAAAAGGCGCTGATGTTGATGTCGATGTGGAAAAACAAAACAGGATGGATTTTGTCCCTTTTGATCATCAGGTACACGAGGATTATAACGATACCTGCCGGGTCTGTCATCATGAAGGTCTCCAACCTTGCAATGAATGCCATACCCTTGCCGGAAAAAAGGAAGGCAAAGAGGTCAATCTTGAAAAGGCCATGCATCAGGCGGGTGCAAACGAAAGCTGCCTGGGTTGCCATGAACTTCAGCAGGAAGCGGAAAACTGCGCGGGCTGCCATGCCCCCATGGGTAAAACGCGTAAAAAAGAAGATGATTCATGCCGGAAATGCCATATGATGCCGATCTTTGAAACGGAGAAAATATCAAACCCGGAATACGAAAAATCGCGAGCATCTGAAATGCTTAAGTCAAGAAAATCGGTAACTGGCACGTATCAAGAAAATGATATTCCTGAAAAAGTGGTCATCAAACATCTTTCCAAAAAGTATGAGCCGGTTGATTTTCCGCATCGCAAAATTGTCAATGCGATTGTAAACAAGATCAAAGATAACAAGCTTGCAATGTATTTCCACAGCGAGGAAGGAAGCCTCTGCAAGGGTTGCCACCATAACAGCCCTGTCTCCAAGAAGCCGCCGCAATGCGGCAGTTGCCACGGCAAGGTTTTTGATGAAAATAATCCATTAAAACCCGGAATAACAGGTGCATATCATCAGCAGTGTATGGGCTGTCACCAGGAAATGGGGATCGAAAAACCTGTAGGGTGCACGGATTGTCATAAAGAAAAAAAGATAAATCAAATGTAAGTTGAGGGATTCCACATGTCCATATCACGAAGAAAATTTCTAAAATGGATAGGCGCGGCGGGTCTGGGCTCTACTATAGGTAAATCGGCGCTTGCCGCCAGCACTAAGCATTTTGAAGGTTATCCCGAAAGTTTCGGCGTATTGCATGATATTACCCGCTGCGTGGGATGCCGGAGTTGCGAGGCCGCCTGCGCCAAGGTCAACGAGCTTCCTTTGCCCGATAAGCCATTTACGGATCTTTCCGTTCTTCAGGAAAAAAGAAGAACAACGGAAACGGCTTATACCGTGGTCAATAAATATGAAGTCGCCGGTAAAAAAGCGCCTGTGTTTGTAAAAAAACAGTGCAATCATTGTCTTGAGCCTGCCTGCGCATCGGTATGCTTTGTGCGGGCTTTCAAAAAAACGGAAACAGGTGCCGTTACTTATGATGCCAGCGTATGCGTGGGGTGCCGTTACTGCATGATCGCCTGCCCTTTTGAGATTCCAGCCTACGAATATAATGAAGCGCTGACGCCTCGTATCATGAAATGTACGATGTGCTATCCCAGAGTCATCAAAGGGCAGCTTCCTGCATGCGTCGAAGCCTGTCCGACGGAGGCCCTGACCTTTGGTAAGCGGGTGGATCTGATCAACATCGCACGGGAGCGGATTCGTAAATATCCGGACAGGTATATTGATCACATATACGGCGAGACTGAAATGGGCGGCACAAGCTGGATGTATATTTCGGGTGTTCCTTTTTCAGAGATCGGGATGCGGGAAGACCTCGGCGTTACCCCGGCCCCCAAACTAACGTCCGGTGCTCTTTCAGCGGTTCCTGTCGTTGTGGGGTTGTGGCCTGTATTTTTGATGGGATTATTCGCTATTTCAAAACGCAAAGAAATTGTTTCCCGGCAGGAGCTTGAAGAGACTGTCCGGTCTGTTTCGGATAAAGCAAATGTGAAACTGGCCGATGCCCTGGCAAGGGCCCGGAAAGAAAAAGAGGCCGCTGTGGAAAAAGAGGTTAAAAAAGCGCTTGAGAAAGCGGCCCAGTCTCGAAGCAAGGAGGATATCTGATGTCTGACAAAGCTGCTATAGGCGTCAAAACATGGTTTACCCCTTTTAATGTTGTGTCCGGATTCATCATTATTGTCGGTATTGTTCTTAGCATCCTGAGGTTTACGATGGGATTGGGGGCGGTTACCAATCTTTCCAATGATAATCCCTGGGGGTTATGGATCGGCTTTGACCTGTTTGTAGGCGTGGCCCTTGCGGCCGGCGGGTATGTGACATCGGCAGCTGTCTATCTTCTTGGCATGAAGAAATACCATTCTGCGGTGCGGCCGGCGGTGCTGACGGGATTTATCGGCTATGCCCTCGTTGTTTTCGCCCTGACTTATGATGTAGGCCGCCCCTGGCGCCTGCCATATCCTTTTCTCATACAGCAGGGGACCACCTCCCTTCTTTTTGAAGTGGCTGGATGTGTTGCGCTTTATCTGACGGTTTTATTTCTTGAATTTATGCCGGCCCCGCTGGAATGGCTTGGGCTTAAAAAAGTGAGAGAACTTGCTGTACGCCTGACGCTGGCGCTGACGGTAGTGGGCGTTGTGCTTTCCACATTGCATCAGTCATCTCTGGGCGCTATTTTCCTGATCGCGCCGTCAAAGCTTCATCCCTTGTGGTATTCACCATATTTGCCGGTTTTCTTTTTTATATCGAGCATTGCCGCAGGTCTATCCATGGTGATATTTGAAAGCACGCTTTCTCATCATTATTTCGCGGACAAAATGGATGAAACGCATCTGAATGAAAATGAAGGCGTGACGCTGGGATTCGGCAAAGCTGCGTCTTTTGTTCTTGCGGGCTATTTTATGATAAAGGTGATGGGGATCGCCGGCGGAGACAACTGGCGCCTGCTTGGCACCTCCTATGGCCTCTGGTTTCTTGTCGAATTGCTGGGGTTTGTTGCTTTGCCGTCCTTTTTGTATGCGGTTGGCGTCCGGAACAGGGATTTAAAGCTGATTAAATGGACTGCCGTATGGACGGTGCTTGGCATTGTCGTCAACCGGCTGAACGTCACTCTTATCGCATTTAACTGGCAGCTTCCTTCCGATCAACGATATTTCCCACACTGGATGGAAATTGCCACCTCGGTTTTTATTGTCACTATCGGTATCGTCGTTTTCAGGTTTATCGTGACAAAAATGCCTATTTTTTATGAACACTCGGATTACAAGGATATCCACTAAAAAAACCGTGTAAGGAGCCATGTCTGTATGGAAACGATTTTTTATACCTATCAGGATTTTTATACACATACCAAGGGGGTTCTCTATCTTCTGATGTTTGCCGCTCTTTTTGGTGTTGCTTTGTTCTGGAAATTTCTATCCGGAAAGGACGATGCGGAAAAGATGTAATCAAAGAGGTCTGCGCTGAGACCCGTTTTTTTGATTTTCCCGGCCAATGAATAGCGGGAAATGAATGTAAAAGGAAATCTGCCAAATGTTTTACAATGTCGTGCTCTATGTGGCCCTGGCGGTCTTTGGGATCGGTCTGCTTTATAAAATTTCAGGCTGGTTCCGATTAAGTATCGGTATCGATGCCCAAAACATGACGATGCCGACAAGAATTCGGGCTGTCGTGAAAGGGATGCTTGCTGTCATATTCAGTCGAAAGCTTCTGACGCTGATCCGGGTTTTTTTCATGGACGTGCTGTTGCAGATACAGATATTGAAAAAAGACAAGCTCCGCTGGTTCATGCATATGCTCATTTATGCCGGCTTCATGTTTCTGCTGTTTACGCATGCCCTTGATAAAATTATAACGACGTCGCTTTTTGACAAGTATTATTTAAAGCTGAATCCATTTCTGCTTTTTGCCGGATTCATGGTGCTTTCAGGCATCGCCATCGCCATCTATCGGCGTTTTATTTTGAAAGTGCCACGCCTTAAAACCAATGCCATGGATCTTTATGTTATCATTATGCTGGCCATCATCATACTTTCCGGTTTCGCATTAGAACTTACCAAACTCGCGTCATACAACCAGTATCAGACGATCTGGTATGTTCATGTCCTGACCTGCCTTCTGGGGCTTGCCTATTTGCCATTCAGCAAGATGTTCCATATGTTTACCACGCCGGCAAGTCTGCTGGCCAATGCCGTCATGGATAAAAATTCTTGTCCGGCCAATATCATGACCCGCCAGTTAATGGAGCTGGATTCCTGCACGCATTGCGGTACCTGCAGTCTGCATTGCTCTGTTGCGGTGGCTTTTGACAGCCTCGGGAATGAAAATATCCTGCCGTCGGAAAGAATGGTATTTCTAAAGGACTATATTATCCGAAAGGACATCAGTGCGCGGGGTCTTGCAGCGATTCAGCAAGGGATATATCTTTGCACCAATTGTGATCGCTGTACGGTTGAATGCCCCGCAGGCATCAATCTGCGGGACCTGTGGTTTAACGTCAGGGAGGAGGTGATTCAGCGCGGGCATGCTGTGTCGCTGATGTTAACGCCTTTTTCCTATTACCGGGGACTCAATCTGTCGGAAGTAGATCCGGAGCAGTATGACCATCCGCTTAATAAAGCGCAAAAAGCACTGACCGGTCATTTCGAACTGCCCGACAAAACCGAAGCAGTCATTCCATTAACACCTGCAAACAGGGAATTCAAAGAATCAGCCGGGCTTTCTCTCAGTGCCAGCACTTATGCCTTTTGTTTTACCTGTGAAAATTGTTCCACGGTGTGCCCTGTGGCCGGCAATTATGAGAATCCACAAGAACACCTCGACCTGTTGCCTCACCAGATCATACGTTCCCTGGGCTTTGGTCTCAAAGACCTGGCAATGGGTTCAAGAATGTTGTGGTATTGTTTGACCTGCTACCAGTGTCAGGAACACTGTCCCCAGGGTATAAAAGTGACGGATATATTTTATGAGCTTAAAAACCTTGCCGTAAAAGAGGCAAGCCTTTCTTCAGAATAGAAACACATCTGGTGAACGCGCTGTTAAATAGGGATGAGATGATGAAATTTGCATTATTTCTTGGATGTAATATTCCGGTAAGAGTTCAGCAGTATGAACTTTCCGCCAGGGCCGTATTGGATAACCTCGGTGTTGAAGTCGTGGATAACAGTGAATTTAAATGCTGCGGTTATCCGATCCGAAATACCGACCACAAGACGTTTGTCCTGATGGCCGCAAGAAACCTTGCTCTGGCGGAACAACAGGGCTTGGATATGATGGTGCTTTGCATGTGTTGCTTCGGCAGCCTGAAAAAAGCGGCCGACCTGATGAAGCACAACCCTGACCTTCAGGAGGAAGTGAATGCGATACTGGCCAGGGAAGACTTAAAGTATACGGGAACAGTCGCCATAAAGCATTTTCTTTCAGTCCTTTATCATGACATCGGTATAAACGCCATCAAAGAGAAAGTGGCCAAACCCTTTAAAGGGCTTAAAATTGCCACCCATTACGGATGCCATGCCCTGCGTCCCAGTGATGTTACCGAGTTTGATAACCCGGTGGCCCCTGTTTTGTTTGACGCGCTGGTTTCTGTAACCGGTGCCCAAAGCATCGACTGGCCGTTAAAGCTGGAATGCTGCGGCGCTCCGATTTTGGGTGTCAATGACCGTCTTTCACTGGATTTAACCGAAAAAAAACTTGCTGACGGCAGAGCGGCTGGCGCTGACTATCTGTGTGTCTCTTGTCCGTATTGCCAGATGCAATTTGACAGGGCTCAGCAAATGATGAAATCACCTAACTCCTGTCTTTCCAGTATCGTATTCTCCCAGCTTCTCGGGCTTGCCTTTGGCATCCAGGACAACGCATTGGGGATGAACATGAATATGTTTGATATCAACAGTATTAAATCTTTTTTGGAGTAAAAGAAAAAATGTCTCAAAAAGAAATTGGCGCTGTGATGGTGGTCGGCGGCGGTATTGCCGGTATGCAGGCGGCTCTGGATGTCGCAGATTCCGGTTATTATGTTTATCTTGTAGAGAGATCGTCTTCTATCGGCGGGGTCATGTCCCAACTGGACAAAACCTTTCCAACCAACGACTGCGCCATGTGAGTCATCTCACCCAAACTGGTCGAGGTCGGCCGGCATATCAATATAGAGTTACTGACATTATCGGAAGTTCAGAATATCTCCGGTGAACAGGGCGATTTTGAGGTATCCCTGCGGCAGCATCCCCGTTATGTGGATATGGATAAATGCATCGCTTGCGGACTGTGTTCGGAGAAGTGCCCCAAAAAAGTGCCCGATGAATACGATGCCGCCTTAAGCCAACGCAAGGCCATTTATGTTAAGTACGCCCAAGCGGTTCCCCTGAAATACGCCATTGATGCCGATTATTGCATTTACCTGACCAAAGGGAAATGCAGGGCCTGTGAAAAAGTATGCCCCGCCGGAGCCATCAATTTTAATGATCAGCCCAAAGATATGGTCCTTAATGTGGGGGCTATTATTATGGCCGGCGGTTGCGAACCCTATGACCCGAAGACTCATGACGTCTACGGTTATGGCAACTCTCGCAACATCCTCACCAGTCTGGAATTTGAACGGATACTGGCGTCGTCCGGTCCTTATGGCGGGCACCTGGTCCGGCCGTCAGACCAGAAAGAACCCAAAAAAATTGCCTGGCTTCAATGTGTCGGATCACGTGATGAGCATATCGGTGGCAGGGGATACTGCTCATCGGTCTGCTGCACCTCTGCCATCAAAGAGGCGATGCTGGCTAAAGAACACAGCAAGGAGCCTTTGGATACAGCTATTTTCTATATGGATATCCGCACCCATGGAAAAGACTTTGAGCGATATTACAACCGGGCCAAGGATGAATCCGGCGTTCGTTTCGTAAAATCCAAAATTACACATGTCATACCGACTGACAGCGGCGATCAACTGATTCGCTACTTTGATGAATCCGGGAAACGGGTTGAAGAAAAATTTGATATCGTGGTGCTTTCTGTGGGGCTGGGTGTCAGTAAAACCGCAGTTTCTCTAGCCCAGTCCACTCATATCGACCTGGATGGCTATGGTTTTGTCAAAACCAGCAGCTTTGAACCGGTCAAAACGTCCCGGCCGGGTATTTTTGTTTGCGGCGCACTTGAGGCCCCTAAGGATATTCCCTCTTCGGTCATTGAAGCGAGCGCATCTGCCGGCTGTGCCGGGAGCTGCCTTACTCAGGCGCGATGGTCACTGACTCGGAAGAAAGAGCCGCCCAAAGAATTGGATACACGCGGCGAACCCCCGCGGATAGGTGTTTTTGTTTGCTGCTGCGGTACCAATATCGCCGGCGTGATTGATGTGCCGGCAGTTGTCGAATACGCAAAGACCTTAAAAGATGTCGCCTATGTTGAGCAGAATATGTTCAGTTGTTCTCAGGACACTCAGAACAATATGGCCAAAATTATCAATGAAAAACAATTGAATCGGGTAGTGGTGGCGGCCTGCACTCCCAAAACCCATGAACCGCTTTTTCAGGAGACCCTCACAAACGCCGGCCTTAACAAGTATGTCTTTGAAATGGCAAACATTCGAAACCAGTGTTCCTGGGTCAATAAAAGCGACCCTGAAACTGCCACAGAAAAAGTGAAAGACCTTGTCCGGATGGCGGTTTCAAAGGTTGAACTCATGGAGCCGCTTAAGGAAGCGGAACTTCAAATCAATCAGGCGGCACTTGTCATCGGTGGCGGTATTGCCGGCATAACCGCCGCAAAAACCCTTTCCGATCAGGGGTATCATGCATATCTGATTGAAAAAAGCGACCGGTTGGGCGGACAGGCCTTACAGATTCATGAGACCTGGCAGGGAGAGGATGTTCAGCAGAATTTAAACCGGATGATCGCAGAGATTACGGCGGATAAAAATATTGATGTTTTTACAAACGCTGAAATCATCGCAACAGACGGTTTTGTCGGGAATTTTAAAACCACCATTCAAATGCCGGATCAAACAGCGGAACTTGAGTATGGCGTTGTAATTATTGCGTCCGGCGCATTGGAGTTTAAGCCGGATCAGTATCTTTACGGCCAGGATGAACGGGTGATGACCAGCCTTGAGCTCGATCGCAAATTGATTGAAAATGATCCAGCCATATCGCAGAAAAAGACCGCCCTTTTTATTCAGTGCGTCGGTTCCAGGATTCCCGAGCGGCCTTATTGTTCCAAAGTCTGCTGTACCCATTCCATTAAAAACGCCTTAATGCTTAGAAAACTGAACCCGGAAATGGATATCTATATTCTTTACCGGGATATGCGCGCTTATGGTTTGCGTGAAGACCTGTATCGGGAAGCCAGAGAAAAGGGCATTGTCTTTATCCGTTATCAGGCGGAACAGGAGGGAGGGGGGTTGGATGTCTTTCTTGATGAAACGGATCTGAAAGTCTGTTTTAAAGACACCGTTCTTCGCCGCAAACTGGAGATCACTCCGGATTTGCTGGTTCTGGCGACGGCCATTACGCCGCCCAAAGAGAATCCTCTGGCGCAGCAATACAAGGTCACCTTAAACAATGACGGGTTTTTTATGGAAGCCCATGTCAAACTCAGGCCCGTGGATTGCGCGACCGACGGGGTTTTTATTTGCGGCCTCGCGCACGCGCCCAAGCCGATTGATGAGTCCGTTTCACAGGCAATAGCAGCAGCCACAAGGGCGGTGACGCTGCTTGCCCGAAAAACGATTCAAACTAGCGGGAACATTGCGGAAGTTCTTCCAACGTCATGCAGCAGCTGCGGGGTTTGCGTTTCCATTTGCCCGTATTCGGCCCCTTCTTTTATCGATAAATCCGCAAGGTTTTTTCCTGGGAAAGCAACAATCAATCCGGTGCTTTGCAAGGGATGCGGATTGTGCGTGGCGTCCTGCCGTTCCGGGGCCATCCGGCTCAAGGGGTTTGATAATGATCAGATATTCGCGCAGATATCCGCGATGAGCGCAGTCGGATAATGCATAACATTTTATTTTGTATTTCCCCGGTTGAATAGGGTTTATCAACCGGGGAAATAATGTATAGGGGTAGAGGCGTTATGCGGCAAAACGCAGTGCGTTTTCCGTGGCCTGGCGAATTCCATTCGGGGTAAACGGCTTGTTGAGATAATCCACGGCACCCACTCGGGCGGTTTCCACTGCCGTTTCAATACTGGCATAACCAGTGATGATGATGACTTTTGCTTCCGGGCGATGGTCGTAGATGGCTTTTAACAGTTCCAGTTCCTTGACTTCCGGTATTCTCAGGTCGAGGAGAATTAAATGATATGAACTGGCGTGAATTTTTTTAAGGGCTTCGGATTTGGTGACGGCCTGATCCACATGAAATCCTTTTTTGGTCAAAATTTTTCGTATATTGTTATTCACCGACACTTCGTCATCAATCACCAGTATGTTTTTGTGTACCGGTTCTGTCATGAGTTCATGGGCAACCTTTGATTGTTCGGATTTTTGTTTCATTTGCCGGGCAAATTCTTTTTTAAGTTCTTCATAAGGCCGCATGATCACGCCTTTATGGTGCAGATGGTCTATATACTCCGGTCCTGTTGCAGCAGCCACTTCGGTGTAATCAAAGGGCATGTCAATGCCGATCAGAGTTTTGACATCCGGCCCTTTTGCGGTTTTGCCTTTTTGGGCCTTTTGGCTTTTTGATTTTTGGGGGCAGAGGCTTTTTTTGACGCCGACCTTGCAGGTGGAGCCCAGTTTTTTGAAAATATCGCATACCATATTGCCCATTTCACAGAAATTTTCCAGGGGTTCCGGAATTTTTACTTCAATTACCGGCATATCAGAAGGACCAATGGTTTTTGCATATTCCTTGCCGGTATATTTAGCCACTTCATCCTGGTCAAACGGGATGTCTACATCGATAATATTGATGGTCTCTTTTTCTTCAGGCGAGGTTTTACATTCAACGAGTTCTTCGCTTAATGCACGATCAATAGTTGTCCTTAATTCATCCGGAGTAAACGGCTTGGGAATGTAATCCAGCGCACCCATCCGGATGGTCTTTGCAGCCGTGTCTGTGGCGGCATAGGCTGTCATCATAAAGGCTTTGGTCAGGGGGCATTGGTTTTTAACAAGCTTTAAAAGTTCCAGGCCGTTCATGTCCGGCATCACAATATCGGAGATCAGAAGTGAAAAAGACTCTTTAGCCATTTTGTCCAGCGCGTCCCTGGCGTTTAATGCCTGTGTTACTTCAAAATTATTTTTTGACAGAATTTTTTTAACGGTGTGGCAAATTCTTTTTTCATCATCGACACCAAGTATTTTTCCTGCAGATTGCATGATGTCCTCCTTATGGGGTTCGTTTTATCTTTGTGTTTTACATAAATAATCAGCATGATGTATGCCAAAGATTTATTTTTTATTAACACCTTGAGAATATAAATAATTTATCATATCGTGGGTGATATAATGATTCGGGAGTGTATGGAATAAATATACATGCCCGCTTGATCGCTATGCATGATAACGATTCGGTGGTTGAACAAAAAGTCCCGCAACGACAATTTTTTTGTCATTGCGCACCACGCCGATAGCGTCGCAGGGACGGTACGACCAAAGCAATTCCATAAAAGCCGGGGATTACTTCGTCGTTCGTTCCTTATTTTTTGATGACAACCAAAACTTAAGATTTTCGTTTAGGCGATATTTAATAGCCGTATGGGTGGGTGTATAAATAAAATATACAGTGTATGCGGAAATTATTCGCCCTTGTTTTTTTTTTGCATAGAATAAAATCATAAGATGAGAATGAGTATACGGATATTTTTGTCGTCTTGATAAAAAACAATGGAGGAACAGATGACTGATAATGGAATAACACGCCGCCATTTTATTAAAAATGGTCTGGTCGGCGCACTGGCGGTGACACCGATTGCATTGGCCGGCGGATGTGCCGGCGCAAAAGTGGATCTAAAGTCGGAATTGGCGGAAATTGATCGGAAACAGGCTCCAGTAACAGCTATGCGAAGTTATATGGATGCCTATGATTTTGATAATTGTATTGAATGCGGTGAATGCCTGCGGGGGTGTATTTACAAAGAACTGGACGAAGAACAGGCCATCGCAAATATCGTGAAAATGCGTGAAGGGGATGTGGATGTATGTGAAGAAATGCTGGATCAATGCACCCTTTGCTATAAATGTGATCATAGATGCCCTGTTGATGCGCGCCCGGCTGCGTTAATGCTGGAGCGGCTCCGGGACAGGCGTGACAGGGAAAATGAGGTTCCCCTTTCAATGCGTTACTTTATTAATGGCATGGAAAGCAAGGGGTGGGACCAGAATATGTTTCGGGATTTATATACCGATCATAATGAAGAAGAGCAAAAAATACTTGAGAAATGGTCGACGCCCAAGGATTGCGGCGATGGTGATCTGTTGTGGTGTAGTTGTGCGGTTCGGATTTTTCCTTATGACATTGAGCATTCCGGTGTGTTGGCTGATTTGCAGAAGTTCGGTGGGGTATCCGATTGCTGCGGTCTTCCGGCATTTCGCAGCGGACTGTATGATGTTTCAAGATATGTGACCAACAATCTTATTGACAGACTGTCAGAATGCCGGTTCAAAAGACTGGTTGTGATGTGCGGATCCTGCCAGGAAATGTTTACTCTGGCGATACCAACGTATCTTGGGCAGGAATTTCCGTTTGAGGTGATATCAGTATATCAATATATTGAAGAACAGATGCAAAAAGGAAAAGTCAGTATACAACGGCAGGTTCCGGATGAAATAAAAAAGGATGCCTGTATTTCCCATTCATGTTTTGGGTGTGAGTTCGAAGCGGATTATATGGCAAGCATCGAGAGTTTGTACCGTCAGGTCGGATTTGACTGCGTGGAATTGGAACATAACGGTGAAAACAACGCGTGCTGCGGTATGGGCGGATATTACCGGAAGGGCAGTCTTTGGGATATTTTAGATGTCAAGAATGTTAAGCAGAAGGACATAAAAAAGAGTGAAAAGGAACATATTGTTTCATATTGCTATGGCTGTTATTTTATGAGTGATTTATTTCAGGGCGGGACATCGCATTACTTGCTTGAAAAACTGCTGTGGGCGCTTGGCGATGAAATAAAATACCCCATGAGCGGGCTTCTCGGCAGGTCACTTAATCTTAGCAACATGTGGCATATGATGAAAATCGGCCCTTCCGTGTTGTTTTAAAGGTGATATCCAAACCGGATAAACCGGAAAAGTGAGTGCCTAATTTCCGGGCGTTTTAATACCTTGTTTTTTCATTATATTTTGAAAATTAGGCCGCTACATACCGGTGGCGTGCGTCGCCCGGGTGATATTCCGCTCCTTTTTTATAAAGCGCATTTAAAATGAATTTTTTTTCAACTTTTTGGACCGATTAGATGACGTCTGCTTGTGCGTTAATATGGCTGAAAATTTATGGGTTTATTTAAAGACGTGTAAAGCGCCCGACGGATATTTTATGGTTGATTTTTTTTGTTGAAAGGGTGTATAAATTTTTTTGGTATTTGCTCAAAAATGCAATGGGTTATTGCATAATAAAAATATTGTGGAGGTATGAAATGTTTAAAATTGTTAAACGAGAAGAGATGGCCCAAGCAACGGTCATCATGAATGAAATTGAGGCACCCCGGATTGCGGCAAAGGCCCGGCCTGGACAGTTCGTTATTATAAAGGCCAATGAAACCGGGGAGCGCATCCCTTTGACTATTTCAGATAGTGATGTGGAGAAGGGCACCATTACCATTATTTATATGGTGGTGGGTAAATCCACCGCATTATTTAAAACGTTGCTGGTCGGCGACGGATTTCAGGATGTTATCGGTCCATTGGGCAAACCCACACATATTGAAAAATTAGGCAATGTGGTATGTGTCGGTGGTGGTACCGGCGTAGCAGTGTTGTTTCCCATTACCCGGGGATTTAAAAATGCGGGAAACAACGTTACCAGTATTATCGGCTCCCGGAATAAGGATCTGCTGATTCTGGAAGATAAAATGAAAAATGCGTCAACTGAATTTCATGTTTGCACGGATGATGGATCATACGGTCATAAGGGGTTTGTTACAGAAGTATTAAAAGATGTGCTGGATAACAATAAAATTGATCTGGTCATTGCCATCGGACCGGTTCCCATGATGAAATTTGTTTCGAAAATTACAAAAACTTACAATGTCAAGACCCTTGTCAGCTTAAATCCGATTATGATTGACGGCACGGGCATGTGCGGCGGTTGCCGGGTGAGTGTTGGTGGAAAAACGAAATTTGCCTGTGTGGACGGCCCTGAGTTTGACGGTCATCAGGTTGATTATGACGGATTGATGAATCGTTTGCGCGCTTATCAGGAAGATGAGAAAGAATCGTATGCGGCGTATTGCCGGATGGTTGAAAATAAATAGGGTTGACAGCAGAATTTGATTGACGGAGGAAAAAATGGCTGAAAAGAGCGCAACAAAAGAAAAAATAGCAAGACAGCCCATGCCGGAACAGGCAGCGGATGTCAGACGACGGAACTTTGAAGAAGTTCCGACCGGATATAGCAAAGAAACAGCAGTGTTAGAAGCCCGGCGATGTCTACAGTGCAAAAAGCCGGCATGTATGACCGGATGTCCGGTTGGGGTGGATATCCCTGGATTTATTAAGTGTATTGCGGAAGAAGATTTCAAGGGCGCGATCCAGAAAATATGGGAAAAGAACAGCCTGCCGGCGGTGTGCGGCCGGGTATGCCCCCAGGAAATTCAGTGTGAAGGCCAATGTATTGTGGGCAAAAAAGGCGAACCGGTTGCCATTGGTAATCTGGAACGTTTTGTCGCGGACATGGCGCGTAATTCCGGCGAAGGTGAACTTCCCCCAAAAGCGGCGCCTACCGGAAAGAAAGTAGCTGTTATCGGTTCCGGCCCTGCCGGTTTAACGGTTTCCGGAGATCTTTTGCTCAAAGGACATGACGTTACATTGTTTGAGGCATTTCATAAAACTGGAGGGGTGCTGGTTTACGGTATTCCTGAGTTCCGGCTGCCCAAAGCCATTGTGGCATCTGAAGTTGAAACGCTTGAAAAAATAGGATTAAACATTGAGTGCAATATGGTGGTCGGCAGCATCGTCAGCATTGAAGAATTGTTTGAAGAAGGCTATGATGCTGTTTTTGTCGGTGTGGGCGCCGGGCTTCCGCGGTTTTTAAATGTTCCGGGCGAAGATTTGATCGGAATATACTCTGCCAATGAATATCTGACCCGTGCCAACCTGATGAAGGGATATCTTTTCCCGGAATATGATACACCGATCATCCGGGGCAAAAACGTGGTGGTTTTCGGTGCCGGGAATGTTACCATGGATTCCGCCCGAACTGCCATGCGGCTTGGGGCGGAAAGAGTCCGGGTCGTCTATCGCCGGTCCCGTGAAGAAATGCCGGCCAGGGGCGCTGAAATTCATCATGCGGAAGAAGAGGGCATTGAATTTCATTTGTTGACAGCGCCGGTTCGGTTTATCGGCGATGAAAACGGGCGGCTGGTTCAGATGGAAGGGTTGAAGATGGAACTGGGAGAGCCGGATGACTCGGGTCGTCGTCGGCCGGTTCCCATTGAAGGGTCTGAATTCCTGTTGGACTGTGATCTTGCGGTGGTGGCCATTGGTGCCAATGCCAACCCGTTGCTGACCCAGTCGGATCAGGAAATCACCTTAAACAAATGGGGATATATTGAGGCGGATCCGGAAACCGGCAAAACCACCAAAAAAGGGGTCTGGGCCGGGGGAGATATTGTTACCGGTTCAGCCACCGTTATTCTTGCCATGGGCGCCGGACGACAGGCAGCTGATTCGATTCATGATTATTTGACTTTGGGCTGGTAGCGTTTTAAGTCAGTTTCTAAAATCAATAAATATCAAGCGGCCCGGAAACAATGCGTTTCCGGGCCGTTTTTTTCAGGTCGAAGGTGTCCGTGTTCAGTAAATACTGTAGGCTGGTATGCTGCGCGTATTCCTGCGATCATGTCTGACTGATTCGATATCTCAGAGGTAGGCC
>CAZQLG010000008.1:0-13496 GCA_964594105.1 uncultured Desulfococcus sp.
ATCCGGGGATTACGTCATGTTTTTCCGCCTGAACCAGGTTGAGGGCGATGATCCTAATGGCACAGGGATGTTTTGCGGCGAAATTAAAAAACCGGTCAATGTACAGAGAAAAGCCGGATTCTGGATCAAGCTTTTCAAGGCCGTCAAACCACGTAATATTGGCCTGATAGTATTCATTCGCCACATGTTCGATTATTTTTTTAAAAAGCGCCGCCTTCGTGGGGAAATAATAACTGATCAAGGGATGATCAATCTCAGCTGCTTTTCCGATCTTGCGAATACTTGCCGCATAATACGGGTAGTCGGCAAACACTTTTATCGCAGCGTCAATAATTTTGTCCCGGGTCGGTTTTTTTTGTTTTTCGCTGGACTTTGAAGGGGGCGTTTTTTCTTTGGTGGTTTTGTTTTTTTTCGGGCTTGCCATGGTGAATATTATGGTTGGTTCGGATCATTTTGTCAAGTCGTTTTTAACGATCGTTAAAAACGACTTGACAGTGTGGTGCTGTTTGATTATCGTTTTTATATCGTTAAAAGCTGTTCATGGTGATGAATTATCACACTATCGAACCATCGGCAATTCATAAAGCTGTAAATCCAAAGGCGTTGCATCATGAATTTAGAAGAATTCAAAGAATTCGGAGAGGAACTCTACCATAAACTCCATCTTCCGACCTGGCCGGTGGGGATCACTTATATCAAGGCCGAAGAACAAATACCGGAACAGGCGATCCGACCATCGGCAATGGGTCAGAAATGGAGTTTGTGCCAGGCGGTCACCTATGCGCGACGTCATGGCTGGCATGTGGCTATGACGGCAGATGACAATTTCTGCGTGCCGGCTTCCGCCTTTCATCAATGGGTGGATGTTTCCGAAGAAGACCTGATTGAAAGCCAGGTGCAGCAGGGATGGCATAAAAACCGGAAAGCCGAGCAGAACCGGTTTAATTTTTTCAAAGGCCTGTTTGCCGGTCCTGAAGGTGAAAAAACATTGCAAAAAATGCAGGAATATATGGGGTTTGTATGCTCTCCCCTTCATCAGGCTATTATGGAACCGGATTCGATCATGGTGTTCGGCGACGGGACCCACATCAACCATATGATTCAGGCGCTGTGCTTTGATTACACAATGCCGGTGATGTCTGCCTTTGAAGGTTTTGGGGAATCCTGTTTTAAAGGCGGGTTGGCGCCCTTTATCACCGGAAGACCCCAGGTTGTCATTCCCGGCATGGGAGACCGGGCGTTTGCCGGTATTTCCCCGGAAGAACTTGCCATCGGGCTTCCGGCTTCCCAATTGTCCGTGGTTGTAGAAAATCTTTTCAAATCCGGCGGTGATATGAACATCGGGCAGCCGGCGAAAACCCTGCTGGCAATGGGTTTGGATGAATCCATTACACCGGGGTTTACTTTTCTGAAAGATAAAATAAACGAAAAGAGCGGATAAGCTGTTTTTAACCTGCGGTAACTGCCAGTTGATCTGCCATTCCGAAAAGGATGAACGGAAAAGAAGGTATAAGATGCTAAAAGAAAGCGGTGTGGTGGTCCAGAACGAAGACGGTTCCTTCGAATCCGTCTCACCGGAAACGGCCAAACAGAAGATGCAGGGCCTGTCGCCGGAACGTCGGGCATTCTACGAAAAGGTTTAAAAAAATGACGAACACTGAATCCGAAAGAAGGGAAACGATCCATCCTGTTGCAATTGATGCGGCTGCAATTAAAGAATTGATACATGCTGAGGGCATTGATCTGGTGGGGATTGCGGATGCCCAAAAGTTGATTTTGGCGTATCCGCCCCGGCCGGCCACGGATTTGATGCCCACTGCCAAAAGTGTGATCGTAATGGCGGTTGCGCATTCGTTGGGTTCTGTATACGCACCTGATATCATGCTCTGGACCCGGAGTAAAATGCAGACTTCCCGATTGCTGGACGAAACCGCTGAAAAAATCAGCCGCACGCTTGAGCAAAATGGCCACTTGTCCCTTCCGATATCCGCAGACAAGCCGGTGGAAATTTTTAAAAATAATCCAAAGACCGGGAAAAAATTTCGCCAGACGAAAACTGTGGGATTTCTTTCCTTTAAACATGCCGCTGTGAGTTGCGGCATGGGGGAGATTGGAAGAAACAACCTGTTGCTGACACCCGAGTTTGGACCACACCAGCGGTTGTGTGCCATTGTAACAGAGGCGGAACTGGAAACAGACGATCGGCGAGATTTAAATTTGTGTAAGGAGGATTGCCGACGGTGTGTGGATGCCTGCCCATCCGGCGCTTTAACACCGGATGGCTATAATGTGGATCCCTGTTTTGTATACTGGTCAATGGGTTTCAAGCGTCTGCCGCCGGCCCGGTTCTGGCAATGGCCGGGATATCTCCGGATGGTCCGTCAACACATGAAACGGCGGGATTTTTTGGTGGAAAGCGGTCAAATTTATATTACCGACGTGGATTTTTGCATTGAATGCATGCGCGTCTGCCCGGTGGGTGAACGCTGGAAGGATATCCGCCCCGAAACCCTTCCTTTCCAGAAATCCGGTGGTACGGGTTAAGCAATGAAATCTTTTTCTACGCCAGCAACCCTTTCAACTGCGAGTTAAAAATTTTTTCCTGCTCATCAAGAATTTCATTTAAGATTTTAATTGTTGTCAGGGGGTTCATGATGACACTCCGGAGGACGACGGAGCTGTCTTTTGGCGAGGTTTCCAGCTGCAGGGTGGTCCGCGAGACAAAACTGAATCCGGCTTCACGCTGGATGCGTTGCAGTCTTCGGTTGACTTTGTTCAACTGGTGACAAATTTTTTCCCGTTGCATAACACTGGCTGTGTCAAGTTTTTTTTGGATTTTTGCTGGACAGATTCGGTAAGTCAGAATATTCAGTACCGGTGGTGTGATCAGTTGAAAGAGTTTTCTTTTTTTGATTTCTTTGGCAAATGCGGCCGCAGTTTCAATCCCATGATCGATTAACAGCGCATAACCTTTGGCGCCCATAATTTTTAATGCACTGTCTAAAATCAGTGAGTTGGCTTCCCGTGATCCAGACAGGGTTTTAATCCCCAAGTCCACAGAGCCTTCGCGGTTCACATATTTGGCATGGTATGCAATGACATCCAGGGTTTTCGGATTTTTTAAATACAGCATGCCGCAGCTCATGGGCATATAAAACTGCTTGTGTCCGTCAATGGTAACGGAATCCGCCAGCTGAATTCCGTTTAACAGGTGTTTATATTTTTTTGAAAACAGGGTGGGGCCGCCCCAGGCCGCATCTACATGAAAGTGCGTATTGTGTTTGGCGCTAACGGCCGCAAGTTCTTCCAGGGGATCAACGGTCCCGGTTTCTGTTGCGCCGGCAATTCCGATAATCGCCAGAATATATGTTCTGGGATTTTCTTTTTTAAGGCGGGCGATGGTTTTTTTGAGCGCGGTAATGTCCACCTGGTTGTTTTTATCAGTGCTTAACGGAATCACATTTTGATTGCCAATGCCAAGAACACCGACGGCTTTTTTAAGAGAGTAATGCCCGAACCGGGAAACAAGGACAACGCAGCGATCAATATCATACGCCCGATAAGCAGCCGCAACACCCTCCGACTCAATGCCCTTAAATCCTTTTTTGGGCGGGAATTTTGCATTCCGGGCCGCCCACAGGGCTGTCAGGTTTGCTGTTGTACCCCCTTCAACAAAAAGTCCCAGGGTGGAGTCGGCATTTTGAACATGTTCCTGATAGAAGGATTCTTTTTTATCGTAAATCATCCGGTGTATTTTAGCGATAACCTGTTTTTCGACAACAGATACGACTTTGGAGGTCTCAAGTTTTACGACATTCTGGTTTAAAGCGGCAACAATCGTTTTTAAATGCACCATGAAAAACGGGATCGCTGATGTCATGTGACCCACAAAATAGGGTGATGCCACATTCACCGCATAAGGCGCGATTTCTTTGATTAAACATGAGATGACATCCGTGAGTTTTTTTTCCGGATGGTCACTGATAATGGTGTCCGTGAAATTTTGTGAAAGATCTTTTAAGCTGACCGCTTCCGTGATGCCCACATGTTTTTTTAGAAAATCATTGAGACCGTAAAGGATGCGGTCCATATACTTGATCAGGGTGGCCCGGGATGCCTGGCCTTCCGGCCTTATAAACACCCGAAACAGTGTGTCCCAGTCGGCGACAAGGTCGGGATGGCTTTTTGAATCTTTATCTTTTTTCATTTTTTAGTATTTTACCCGAATTAGAGGATTCTCTTTTTTTGCCGGTGAGTTGACCCTTTACAAATTCGTTCATATCTTCTATTTTATAACAGGCTGTTTGATCATCATAAAGTAAAAAAGTCAATCAATTCCTGTGCGCTGATCGTAACCGGATTTTACATATCGCCGGTATCATTATCTGGTGGCCGGAATTTTTACCCGGCATTTTGCATGGTCCATTTGTTGGGATTGGAATCCCGACCTACTGTTGATAGGATTTTACCATCAATTATGTCTGGTCTCTTGAAGTCTTGAAAAATACAAAAATAGAAAACGTCAGACAAATAAGAAGTGCGCTGACAAAGTGGTACAACATAAACCGCCGAAAGCTTCCCTGGCGTGCGTCAAAAAATCCGTATCATATCTGGGCGTCTGAAATGATGCTCCAGCAGACCCAGGTGAATACGGTAATTCCCTATTATCAAAGGTTTCTTAAAAAATTTGCAGATGTTGAAGCTTTGGCAGCAGCAGACCTGCAGGATGTGCTCAAGCTGTGGGAGGGTTTAGGATATTATTCCCGGGCCAGAAATTTTCACAAGGCAGCACAGGCCGTGGTCAGTGAACATAGGGGGATTGTCCCGGATGACCGGGAAATGTTTTTGGCGCTGCCCGGAGTAGGAGATTATATTGCCGCCGCAGTGCTGAGCATTGCATTTGACCGACCCCTGGCAGTGGTGGACGGAAACGTGAAGCGGGTGTTTGCCCGTTTGTTTGAAATTGATTCACCGGTTAATGTTTCCGCGTCCTATAAAATTTTTCAAGCAAAAGCCAATGAACTGCTTGATGTATCTGATCCGGCGACATTCAATCAGGCGGTCATGGAACTTGGGGCCCTGGTCTGCAAACCAGCAAAACCGGATTGCGCCGTGTGCCCGTTGTCAAAATGGTGTGTTTCGCTTGAAAAAAATCATACGGATCGATATCCGGTTAAACAAAAAAAAGCACCGGTGCCCCATTATTATATGGCGGTGGGCGTTGTTTTCAAAAAAGACAAGGTGCTCATTGTCCGGCGGCCAGTGGAAAAAATGCTCGGCGGACTATGGGAATTTCCCGGCGGCCGGTTGCAGGCTAAAGAAAGTGCAGAAGACGCATGTATTCGTATTTTAAAAGAAAAAGTTAATTTAAATGTGTCAGTAGAATCAAAGCTGACACGCATCCGGCATGCCTACACCCATTTTAAAATCACGGCAGATATTTTTATCTGCACATTAATATCCGGCCGGGTGCGGCGGAACGGGCCTACGGATCATTGCTGGGTGACGTTAAGCGCATTGGAGAAATATCCGTTTCCCACATCAAACCATAAATTTATTTCAAAGTTGATGAAGGACCGAATGTAATCATATGGCAGAAATGAATTCACTATCTGAATCTGAAGCGCTTCAACTTCTGGAAGGCAAGGCGTTGATGGTCACGGTTAACCAGCGTCTGTCCCGATACCTGACCAATCGTTTTAATCAGCAGCAGGTGGATGCCGGCAAAACGGTTTGGGAAACCCCGGATATTTTACCTTACACTGCCTGGCTTGGGCGCATCTATGATAACGCGCACTATCTGGTTGACAAAGATGTGTCCGGCGAACTGAGAATCCGCTTGTCCCCGGTCCAGGAACGTTATGTCTGGGAACAGGTGATTAATGAGTCAGAATCTGCAAACGTTTTGCTCCGAATACCGGAAACAGCCAAAGCCACCGCCCAGGCATGGGAAATGTGTAAACAGTGGCACCTGTCCTGGCATGAACTGTCCCAGGCACCGCCGGAAGACACACTCGCGTTTTTAGAATGGGCAAACAGTTTTGACCGGAAATGCAGAGATCACGGGTGGCAGGATATGGCGGGCCTTCCGGATACTGTGATTCAATTGTTCAACTCTAACAGCATACCCGTTCCCGGGCAGTTGATCCTGGCCGGGTTTGATGAATTATCCCCCCAGCAAATTTCCTTAATAAAGGCGCTGGAAGCTCTCGGTTGTCAGGTTTTTTTGCTGGCTGAATCAGATGTTCCGTCTGAGGCTCAGCGATGCGAACTGGCAGATACGGCTGCGGAAATTACGGCTGCAGCCCAATGGGCAAAGGCTCGTCTGGAGGACAACTTCTCTGACCGAATCGGAATAATCGTTCAGGATCTAAACGTCCTGCGGTCTTCTCTGGTCCGGGTTTTTGAAGATGTGTTTCATCCGTCCATGGTGCTTTCATCTCAAGTCACGCAAAAAAGAGCGTATAATATTTCTTTAGGCCAGTCGTTGAACGAGTATCCTGTCGTCAGTGCCGCCTTGATGATTTTAAATTTTGCAAGTCGCTCTCTTTTTGTAGATGAATACAGCCTGCTGCTGCGGTCTCCGTTTTTAGGGGGGGCGGATTCAGAAACTTCCAAACGCGCAATGTTGGATGCTCGCATTCGGGAAAACGGGGAGGTTCAACTCACGATTTCTGAGATGGTCGATTTTTTAAAATTTTATAAAGACAGTGATCAGCATCCGGGTGTTTTCTGTCCTGAGCTGAACAGGCACTTGAAAAAAATTAAAAAAGCAATACGCGAAATACCGAAAAAACAATTGCCGTCCGGCTGGGTCCGGGGTTTTATTAATTTGCTTGATGCCATGGGATGGAAACATGGAAGAAAATTAAGCAGTGAGGAATTCCAGACGGTCAATGCCTGGCATGAGGCGCTTCAGGTTTTTTCTTCCTATGATGCGATTTCTGATGAGTTGGATATCCATGCGGCTATCAGTCTTTTAACACAGACCATCAACGCAAAAATATTTCAGCCGGAAACAGATGATGTGCCGGTGCAGATTATGGGGATGCTGGAAGCGGTGGGTGAACGTTTTGATCATGCCTGGATCATGGGGCTGGACGCGGAATCCTGGCCTTCAGCCGCACGGCCCAACCCGTTTCTGCCGGTGGGGGTGCAGAAAAAATATAACGCCCCCCATGCGTCACCGGAACGGGAACTGGATTATGCCCGCAAACTGACCCGACGCTTGCTTACAAGCGCGGATCATGTGAGGGTTTCTTCCCCGTTAAAAGACGGGGATACGGCCCTGTTTCCCAGCCCGTTCATCTCCCACCTTGAACAGGTAGCAATAAATCCAGGCGAAGAAAACTGGTGGGCGCAAATGTTAAACGTTGCTGATTTTGAAACAATCAAAGATCAGTCTGGTCCGGCGGCAGATGCAAAATCACATATCAGCGGCGGGACCGGCCTTTTAAAAGCCCAGGCGGCCTGCCCGTTTTCCGCATTTGCTGCGCACCGGCTCCAGGCAAAAACCCTTGAAAAGCCGGAATCCGGTTTAAACGCCCGGGACCGGGGGAGCCTGGTTCATAATGCACTGGAACTTTTCTGGGAAGATGTCAAAAATCTGGACGCTTTAAAAAACATGTCTGAAGAAAATTTGTCCGGCGTTGCCTCCCATGCTGTTAATCGTGCGGTGTCTGCGATGGCAAAAAATAATCCCCGCACGTTCACAAAAATGTTTATGGCTCTGGAAAAAGAGCGGCTGCATTTACTGGTGCTGGAATTTTTAACTGTCGATGCCCAACGCACATCGTTTACCGTGATCGGTCGGGAGGAAAAACTGGAATGCACGATTGCCGATATTAAGCTGAGAACCTATGCTGACCGGATCGATCGCTTGGATGACGGACGGCTGGTGATCGTGGATTATAAAACCGGCGAGCCGAAGGTGGTGGACTGGTTTACTGAGCGCATTGCCGAACCCCAGCTCCCGCTGTACAGCGTTGTTGTTGATAAAGAAGTGGCCGGAGTCGTTTTTGGTCAGGTTAAAAAAGGAAAAGTGAAGTATCTCGGGGTGACGGCAGACGATCAGATCGTGCCCGGGGCCAAAGAACCGGGGTCGAAAAAAGGTCCAATGGAAAATTTTGACTCATTGGATGAAGTCATCGAGTTGTGGAAAGGCAAAATTGAATTTCTGGCTGATGAAGTTCGACAGGGGATTGCGTCTGTATCTCCGGTGTCGATTCATAAGAGTTGTCAGTATTGTGATTTCGCGCCCTTGTGTCGGATCGGGGAAATCGATTTTTTAAAACCATAAATGGCTATTTTATCCAATTTCCATTTTGGAATTTGGGTCAGGCTCAGATTTTAATCCTCAAAATACAACCTGTATTCCTCCGGTTAAAATCTTCGCCTTCTTTGAACTTGAATAAAATTCCTCATTTATGGAGCCACTGACCCGGTAGGTCGGGATTCCATTCCCGACAAAAGAAAATATCGGGTCTATCGCCGGTAAGAAACCCGGCCTACGATAGAGGCTATTTTTGGCGCAGCGATTCTAACTGCGCAGCAATGAGGCAGAGCCGATTCTATTGATTGTATAAAATTAAGATTACCGTTTGATTTAGAAAGGCAATTAATTAAAATTGAATCGCGAAGCGATATCATTATTGGACGTTCGATGTTGAGCGTTCAATGTTCGATGTTCATTTTTAATAATTATTCATTTTATGTGAATTAAACTCTTAACTGACTATAATGACTATTACTCAAAATACGATTGCTGATGCAAAACAACGCGTCGCCGCCCTCGATCCCACCCGTTCCTTCATTGTCCAGGCGCCGGCAGGTTCCGGCAAGACCGAGCTGCTGATCCAGCGCTATCTGAAATTACTGGGAACGGTGGCGGTACCTGAAGAAATTATCGCCATTACCTTCACCCGCAAGGCAGCCGCGGAAATGCGCCACCGGGTGCTCGAAGCCTTAGAGCGGGGAAAAGATAATGCTGTGCCCGAAGAACCCCACACGCGAAAAACCTGGGAACTGGCAAAAGCTGCGCTGGCCCAGGATGAGCGGTTCGGGTGGCAGATTGCCCTTAACCCGTCTCGCCTGAAAATCCAGACCATTGATTCCCTGTGCGCGGGCCTGACCCGGCAGATGCCGTTTTTGTCGGAATTCGGGGCCCAGCCGGACATCACCGACCGACCGGATGTTTTGTATCGCGAAGCTGCCCGAAATACCGTGGCAGAACTGGAGTCCGATTTTCGTTGGAGCCCGGCGATTGAAGCGCTGGTTCGGCATCTGGATAATAATCTGGCAAAAATTGAAGCCCTGGTGGCGGCCATGCTTTCTAAAAGGGATCAGTGGCTGCGCCATATGGCGCATACGTCAGATCCCGGTGGTCTCCGCAACATGCTGGAACAGGCCCTGGCTGATGTGATTGAAGACAGTTTAAAAGATGTAAAAGAAAAATTTCCCGGCCCGGGTCAGGAAATTTTATTTTCATCAGCACAATTTGCCGCCAAAAACCTGAAAAAAGCCGGTTCCGCTTCTTTGATCTGTGGTTGTGAAAATCTGACCGCTCTGCCGGGATGTTCAACTGCAGATGTTGAACGCTGGCTGGGGCTGGCTGAATTTCTGCTCACACAAAAAGGCGAATGGCGCAAGTCGGTGACCAAGAATATCGGATTTCCGGCACCATCCAGCGCCAAAGGCAATGCTGCATTAAAGCAGGAACTGCAGGAGGCCAAAGACACAATTATAGATTACCTGAATCGTCTTGAAGGTGAAGATGCGGCAGCAGAAGCCTTAAACCGGGTGCGGATGTTGCCGGATCCGGCGTATACGGATGACCAGTGGGCGATCATGCAGGCCCTGTTCGAGATATTAATCGTGGCTGTGGGTCATCTGAAACTGGTGTTTCAGGCAGCCGGGGAAGTGGACTTTTCGGAAATCGGGCTGCGGGCGTCACGGGCCCTGGGCGAGCCGGAAAACCCCACAGACCTGTCATTGTCTTTGGATTACCGGATTAGCCATATATTAATGGATGAATTTCAGGACACCAGCTTTACCCAGTATGAACTGGTTGAGCGCCTGACCGGGGGGTGGATGCCCGGAGACGGGCGCACGGTTTTTGCGGTGGGCGATCCCATGCAGTCCATCTACGCGTTCCGTGAGGCGGAAGTTGGGTTGTTTTTAAATGCCTGGGAAAACGGGCTGAGCCAGGTGGCGCTGAATCCTCTGATCCTGTCCGTGAATTTCAGGTCTCAGCAGGGAATCATTGACTGGGTTAATGACAGTTTCCCCAAAGTCATGCCGGGCAATGTGGATATTACCACCGGCCGTGTTTCTTATTCGCCTTCTGCGGCATTTCATCCGCTTTTAGACGGACAGGCCGTGACCGTTCATCCGTTTCTGACCCAAGGCCTTGAAAAATCACGGGAAAAGGAAGCAAAGACAGTAGTGGACTGTGTTAAAAATGCCAGGAAAAAGGATACTGACGGCACCATTGCCATTCTGGTGCGGGGCCGATCCCATCTGATAGACATCGTTGCTGCTTTAAAAAGTGCAGGCGAAAGGTTTCAGGCGGTGGAGATTGATTCGCTGCAGAACCGGCCCATGATCACGGACCTGATTTCTCTTTCCCGGGCGCTTTCCCATCCGGCTGACCGGATCGCCTGGCTGGCGGTGCTGCGGGCTCCCTGGTGTGGAATGACGTTAAATGATTGTTTCGCTTTGGTCGATGGAGCGCCAACTCAAACGATTTTGGAATTGATACAATCTCAGGGGCGTTTTGAGAACCTGTCTCCGGACGGACAAAAACGGCTCAAGCGTACTCGAGAAATTTTAATCCCGGCAGTGGAAAACCGGAACCAGAAACCTTTCAGGCGTCTGGTGGAAGGGGTGTGGATATCGCTGGGCGGCCCTGCCTGTGTGTTTGAATCATCGGAATTGGAAGACGCGGATGTGTTTTTTGACCTGCTGGAACAGCATGCGGGAAATGAAGTGCTCAGCGATTTTACTGCATTGGAAGATGCGGTTGGTGCCCTTTTTGCCCGGCCGGATGCTGCCGCCGATGACACCTTACAAATCATGACTATCCACAAGGCCAAGGGACTGGAATTTGACACCGTGATCCTGCCGGGCTCAGAACGCCGCCCGCCGAATCCTTCGACCCAACTCCTGCTTTGGCTGGAACGGGCCGTCGGCCACAAAAAGGATTTAATCCTGGCGCCTATCAGTGAAACCGGGGAAGACAAGAATAAAATTTATCAGTACATCGGGAAAATCCATGATGAAAAGCGCAGCTATGAAGATTCCCGCCTGCTTTACGTGGCAGCCACCCGGGCGAAAAAATATCTGCATATCATGGGCGGGGTGAAAATTTCTTCCAAGGAACATGAAGTTCGACAACCCGCTGCAAAAACCCTGCTTTTATCCCTGTGGCCGGCAGTGGATGAAATCTTTTACAAGATGAACCAGGTCATTTATCATGACACGACCCGCCCGGCTCCGTCTGTCAAAGAAGATGAAGTTCCTGAGGCAATCATTGTGCCGCATATCCGGCGGTTGACAGAAGAATGGGAATTGCCGGATGCTCCGGCAGGTGTGAAATGGGCGGCCAGCGGCGATCAACTGGTGGAAAGTAAAGAAGAGGCTGAAACCCTTGAATTTGACTGGGCCGGAGAAGCCGCCCGGCACGTGGGAATCGTGGCCCATGCCTGGCTGAAAGTGATTGCTGAAAATGATGTCAATACATGGGATGCCGACCGGATTCAGTCTATGGAAAAAGAATTTAAAGCCGATCTTGCCCGATCCGGAGTAGGGGGTGCTGAAATAGATGCTGCTGTAAGACAGGTAGAAGAAACCTTAATTCATTCTGTTACTGATGAAAAGGGACGATGGATTTTATCTGATCATAGGAAAAGTGCTAACGAATACGCCCTGACCGGGACAGTGGACGGACAAATTGTGAGTGTTAAAATCGACCGGACCTTTGTGGATGAAAATGATGTCCGGTGGATTATTGACTACAAGACCGGTACGCATACCGGCGGGTCTGTGGAGGCGTTTCTGGATCGGGAAAAAGGAAGGTATCAGGGGCAGCTGGAGATGTATAAGCGGTTGATGGGGGCGAAAGAGGAGAGGGAGATTCGGCTGGGGTTGTATTTTCCGAGGCTCAGTGGATGGCGGGAATGGTAACGACTTCCAATTTCACCGCACCTACTCGGCGTCAAATCCCACCCCGCACAGCGAGCGACTTCCAATTTCACTACACCTACTGCGTCAACTGCTACCCCGCATAGCGGAGCTATAGCGAGGGCAGCATTTTCCTTGTATCTGTAGCAAACTTGAAAATCGCTGGGTTTAGTGAAAAATTATTTTTAAGGGGCGTGATTCAAAAAAAATATCATTTGTCAATTTGTTCATGAATACGCTTGGCTACATCCTCGCCAATTTCTTTAATCTCCTGAGCAGTTATAAATTCTTCTCCGATAAAAATTTTTAAACCAATGGTTATGGGTTCCAAAGTTGGGTTGTCTTTGTATTGTTTTAAAATTTCAAGTGCCTTTTTAGCATTGCCTGAGGCCGCGGCTGTAATGAAATAGTCGGTTATCTCTTTGGTTCCCTTTTTAATAATATCATCGTCTTTTAAGAATTGTTGAGCAAGCTTCAATGATTCATCCCACTTTTCCTGACGTCCAAGAATAGAAGCAAGCGAATGTTTGATATGAGAGGATAGCTCATTTTTTTGAACGGCTTCTCTGCTCCATTCTTCAGCCTTGTTAAGCAGGTTATTATATTTGTTCTCGTAGATACACCAAGCAAGAGAATTTAAAGCTTGGACAGATCGATTATTTGATTTTAAATATTTTTCAGCTGTTTTAAGTGCTCTTTTAGGGTTGTTTAATGTTTTATATTGTAATTCAAATAGATTTATCCAAAGCACTTGAAATTCTGGATTTAATTCAATCGCAATGTTATATGCCTTTTCAGCTTCATTATGACGGTCTAAATTTTTGGAGAGTAAAGATCCAAGCATGCCCCATGCGGGGGCAAAGTTAGGATTGATGTCGATAGCTTTTCTGAGAGCCCTTTCAGCTTCATCATACCGCTCTTTTTTTGAAAGAAAATTTCCAAGAAGGGTCCAAATAGGATGTATGTTGGGGTTGATGTCGATAGCCTTTGAGAAAGCCTCTTCAGCTTCATTATGACGGTCTATGCTTTTTGAGAGTAGAGATCCAAGCATGCCCCACACTGGGGCTAAGTTAGGATCAATTTCAATGGCCTTTCTGAAAGCCTTTTCAGCTTCATGATGTCGCTCTCTTTTTTCTGATAGCAAGATTCCAAGACGAATCCATGCCTGAGAATCGTCAGGATCAATTTCAATGGCCTTTCTGAAAGCCTTTTCAGCTTCATCATGCCGCTCTGATTTTTTTGATAGCAAGTCTCCAAGACTAATCCATGCCTGAGAATCGTCAGGATCAATTTCAATGGCCTTTCTGAAAGCCTTT
>CAZQLG010000008.1:13596-20431 GCA_964594105.1 uncultured Desulfococcus sp.
AGGATCAATTTCAATGGCCTTTCTGAAAGCCTTTTCAGCTTCATCATGCCGCTCTTTTTTTTCTGATAGCAAGTTTCCAAGACTAATCCATGCCGGAGTATAATCAGGATCAATTTCGATGGCCTTTCTGAAAGTCTTTTCAGCCTCATTATGCCGCTCTGATTTTTTTGATAGTAAATCTCCAAGATTATTCAAAGCTGGCAAGCAGTCAGGATCGATTTTAATGGCCTGCTGATAGGCATTTTCTGAGTTCTGATAATTTTTTGGATCATCTTCATTTAATATGCCTAATAAAATCCATGGTAATTCCAAATTAGAATTAATTTTGATTGATTTTTCGCAAGCAGCTCTTGCCTCTTCAAGACGATCTGGATAATTTTTTATTATTTCAACTACTAAAGTTAATAGTGATAATGTATCATCGGGATTATTAAGGATTCCTGTTTTAATTTCTTCTTCGGTAAGTATCGGTGCATGTGTTTTTGTTTGTGCCACTTCAAGTTCCAAGGTGTCGATTATATGTTTAGGAATATTTTCAATTATTTTGTCGCGGAATTTTTCAACCTGAGGCTTTTGCAAGATTTCTTTTATAAAAATGAAGTGATCAGAGCATATTTCAGGTTCAAGATGGCATGCCTCGTTAATGACATTATTTGTCAAATGAATTAAATCATCATCCACGTAAAAATGAATCATAAAATCAACAATGGCGCGAACACGGCTTGACGGCTCGCCCCGGCGACGCATTAAATGATAAATATTGTACATTCTTTCAGATAGTTGGTACCATTTTTTTCGGCCTTTCTTGTCAGCAACAACCACAGCACCTTTTGATATAAGGCGCTGTAAATAAGCGCTTGCTTTGTTCACATTGATTCTTGCAGATTCTGATACTTCCTTTGCAGTAGCTGGATGCCATATATCAGCTAAGGAGACAAAAACCTTTCGTTCAAGCGGCGGCAGGTTGTCCAGATGGCTTTTAAAGTATTCTGTGTGTTCGTCAACCAGTTTTGTTAAATCCTCCATAAGTTCTTTAAAAGACTTTTTAGCGGCAAAGCTGGAAATGATTACAAGAAGTCTGGGGCTCCCGCCTGTTAATATTTTGATTGGTTTAATACGATTTAGGCTTGGACGCTGGCCGGTAACTGATTCCCAAAGGTCCTGGCATTCTTTTGTGTCAAGAGGTTTAAGGTCATGTATCTTAAACAGATCAAACATGGCGTTTTCTGAATTATCAATCTGTTCAAAACGACTTGTTGCAGTCCCTAAAACCATTATTCGTGGTTCGTTCAGTAATGTATGTCTTAATTTCCATGAATCATCAGTTGATATCTGATCTCCTAACAGCATATTCAGATTTTCAACAACCAGCAAAAGTCGTTTATTCTGCTGGTCTGAAAAATCCAATAACTGGGATAAGGCTCTTTCACGAAGTCTGTCTTCGTTGATTTCTTTTTTTAGTTCCTTATATGTTAATTTTAGCTGTTCATTTTCGGTCTGTTCAGCAATATGAAAAATAGCTTCCAGCCAGAATTCTCCTGCGCTGCACACTTCGTAACTTTCCTCGGCAAATACAACGGGAAACCATTTCTCAGAAAATTCATTATTGCGTCTGATTTCTGCTGCAGTTCTTAAAACGAGGGTTGTTTTGCCTGCCCCTCTTGCGGCAACGACAATTATATGCTGGTTGTTATTATCTCCACTTTCCCGGATTACTTCCAATATGAGTTCAAGGTCACTTTGGCGGACAACGTATGATTCTATCAATTCTTTTTCGGTTAGAAATGCGGGGTTGTATTTAATTGTAGCTGTAGGTTTCATTTAGACCCCCCTTTTTGCAACCGGAGTATAGCCGAAGGCAAATCGTGCGTTCCACCAATCTTTGAGTAAGTTTGAAGAGAATATAAATCCATCCTCTTTTCTGGTTAAGTATCCATCATGTTGCAAAATTTCGAGAATTTCCCTAAGCGTTTTATTCGGATCATTCATTCCAATATCGTAGTTATTGCATATTGCCTGAGCTGAATTTCCGTCTAAAAATCCATTCACAGCAGTCTCAGTGAGGAGTTCCAGTGCGGCAGGAAAAATATCCAGGCCAAAAGCCATTTTCAATCGTTCTTCCATGTGACTTAATTCCGCGTGCCCTCGAATTCCAAGCATTTTTGTCTCATATACTTTTAATGCAATATCTGCGGTTACATCCGTATGGCCTTTTCTTTTGCACTCCATGTAAATATTGTCAAAAAATAACTGGACATGATGAGGGATTAGATATCCAATTTTTTCAATAATAAGTGAGATGGCTTCTTTCTGGATGGTTATTCCATATTGATTTGCCAAAGCCTTTAAGCATCCTTCAGCGATTTCTGGAGGCCAGGCATCTATTGCAAAAGGAGTGAATGTGTTTAACGTTGCACTGAGTTCCGCTTGCTTGAGAGCCGGCTCAATTCCGATAGACCCGGTAATAACAATTCGTAATTTCCCTTTATGTCTTATGCTGATTTCCCTGAGCCAGGACATAAAAATATCGGTGGCCCTTCTTCGATCAGGTGCAATCTTATATTCCTGGCCTTTCAGCATTCTGTTGATCAAAATGGGTAATTCATCAAAAAATATGATCACCGGCTTGTCGGTTTCAGCCAATGTTGCAAAAATCTGATTGCCTTTGTTTTGCCAATCTCCTGCTGTCATTCCGCTTCGCAACGTAACTGTTAAATCATCAATACTAAGGCTCTCGATATTATCTTTTATGCTGCTTAGAATATTTTTAAAGACACCCTTGGTTTTATCCCACAGCTGTTTGTGCGGGTGTGTCGCCTTGCTGAGTTCAGCGATAGCGTCTGCTGGTGATTCCGCTTTTTGGAGGTCAACATGCAAACAATAATATTTATCCTGAAGCCGGATCGCGGCTTCCCGCATAAGACTTGTTTTGCCGATACGTCTCGGTGCGGCCATTAGAATATGAGCCCCTTCGTCAAGAAGTTCTGTAAATAAAGCAAGATCTTCTTTGCGATCCCAAAATTTATCTCCGGTTACATAATTTCCAACTGCCCGTTTAAGTTTTTCCATATTTTTCCTCCAACAAGGTTGTTGCCATCTTTTTTGTTGGTAACGTAATGCGGCAAATCTCTTTTGTCAATAATTTTTCCAACAAATTTGATGGCAACGGAGCTGTTGGTTTATATTACGTGGTAAAATAAAATGTTATGGATAATAGATATCGAAAATATATGAAGAGAAATCTACTCTTGAGTCAAATAAATAGAATTGATTGGAAAATACGTGGTGCTGCATTCTCCCCTTGTCACGCAGCCGAGCACCGAGAAACTGCTGAAGAGGAATCCCGGACTGTTTGAAACGCAGCAAGTTTTTATTTACTTTTTTTACCCGCTAAGAAAAGTAGAGATAGCAGATGGCGTTCCTGGTAGGCTGATCTGGCACATTCCAATTACAATAATACATCCAGGTGGATGTTATGCCCTTATTTTCAGATAGGCTTCAATCCGGCGCATGCCTTCTTTAATATTTTCAAGGGAGTTGGCATAGGAAAACCGGATATAGCCTTCGCCGTTTTGGCCGAAATCAATGCCCGGCGTGACACCCACATGGGCGTTTTCCAGAATTTCAAAGGCAAGTTTGTATGAATCAAGGCCCAGATGTTTGGCATTGGCAAACACATAAAACGCGCCCGTGGGTTCTTTCGTGATCCCGAAACCGATTTCCCTGAGCCGTTTGATCATGTATTTGCGTCGCTGATCATAGGTGTTTTTCATGGCCGTGACATCATCATGAGCATATTTTAACGCGGCAATCCCGGCCATCTGGACCATGGCATTGGCGGAGATAAAGAAGTTCTGCTGGATTTTCTGCATGGGTCGGATAAATGGTTTGGGTGCAATCACATAGCCCAGCCGGAATCCGGTCATGGCATAGAGCTTTGAAAATCCATTAAACACAAACGCGCGATCGGTAAATTCGAAAATGGAATGTTCTTTATCCCCGTAAACCAGACCGTGATAGATTTCATCGGAAATAATGTATGGTGACAGTTGGGCGATTTTTTGCATCCGCTCGGCGGATAGCAGGTTGCCAGTGGGGTTTGACGGGGAATTGATAAAAATCCCTTTAGTCTTTTTGGAAATTTTTTCTTTAATGGCGGCGGTTCGATATTGAAAACCGTCGTCTTCATATACCGCAACGGTGACCGGGGTCCCTTTTAAGAACTTGATAAAGTTCGGGTAGCAGGCATAATGGGGATCTGAGATAATGACTTCATCATTTTCTTCAAGAAGGGTTGAAAACAGCATGAACATGGCCGGAGACGTGCCGGAGGTAACGATGATCTGGTCCGGATCGATGGTTACCGCGTAAGTGTTGCTGTAATATTCACAGATGGCTTCCCGGAGTTCAATCATGCCCAGGCTGTGCGTATAATGCGTATGGCCGTCTTTTAATGCTTTTTCAGCAGCATCCTTGATGCATTGCGGGGTGTCAAAATCAGGTTCCCCCACCTCCAGGTGGATGATGTCGATTCCCTGTCTTTCCATTTCATGCGCTTTTTCCAGAACATCCATCACAATAAATGAGGTCATCTCAGCAGCGCGTTTTGCAATCATTCGTGTATCCTGTTTTTATTTTATCGTTTGGCCTTTTGAGTTTGTCACTTTTTGGCTATTGAATTAAATTTAATCTTCTTTGAATTTTAATTTTTTGTCAATATTTTGGATTTTATTGAATTTCAGTGGGATAGATTTTTTTGGCGGATCAGTATAAACAAAACGGGCAGTCATCGGATGACTGCCCGTTTTGTTCGTACTGCCGGGTTTTCGGGGGGCGCTAAATTCCCGGCAGCCTATCATTAAATTTTGTTTTCTTTATTACTTAGCCATCCAAATACTTTTTACGAGAGTGTCAACTCTGGACGGGTGTATATTTCTTGTTTTTGGCGGCTGCGCCGCCAGGAATCGCTGTGCCGACTACGTCGACTATCTTGTACTGTCGCTACACGCCGGAACAAGGTAATCGACCTGACACCGTAGAGCCCACAATCAAGCTACGATTGCTTGCGCGTCCCACGGCGCAGGTCAGCACCCCGATTACCCTCGTATTTTTTATTTAGCGTATTTTCCTTAATCCACTTTTAGCTTGACTGCCGGACCTGGCATTTAAGTTATCAAAGACATTCCTGATAGACTGTCACGATAAGTGACGGGTATACCGTTTTTACCTTTTCTCCATATCGGTAATAGTACCCGAGAATATCCCTTGAAGTTCAATGCCTCTGTTGATATGAAACGATTTCATTGTGTTTTGTGGGCACAGATGGGTGTACTGATGTGTTCTGTCAACATAGGCGTTTAACGGATACGAGAAAAAAAATGATTTTTCAAACAATTTATAAAGAATTGCCATCCGCTGTTTCATTTGGCTTTAACAGTATGAATCGCATCCGCCAGACAGTCACCGCCCTGGGTAAAACAGGACTGGAGTGGGTGTTTGATGGTCAGCCATCTCCCCCGGTATTGATGCGGAAAACATTTGAACGCCTGGGGGCGACCTACATCAAGCTGGGCCAGCTGATTGCCAGTTCACCGTCACTGTTTCCGGACGAATATGTGAAAGAATTTCATCGATGCCTGGACCAGACAGAATCGGTGCCGTTTAATCAGATGCATAAAATTTTGAAAAATGAGCTGGGTGCCGGATATATGGGTGAAATTTTTGATGAGGTTGACCCGGTTCCCCTGGCTTCCGCCTCTATTGCCCAGGTATATGCCGCCACGCTGATCAGCGGCGAGAATGTGGTCATTAAGATTCAGCGTCCCGGGGTTAAAAACATTCTCTCAACGGATTTGAATTTTTTGGTTTATTCCGCAGTCATTCTTGAACGTCTGGTTCCCCGGCTCCAGCATATTTCCCTGGCAGGTATTTTGTCTGAAATAAGGCGGACTGTTTTTGAAGAATGTGATTTTATCAAAGAAGCGGAGAATATTAAAATTTTTTCAGCGTTTCTGAAAGCGTCAGGCAACACGCGGGTAGTAACGCCACGTTTATATCCCCATGCGTCATCTAAGCGCGTTTTAACCATGGAACGGCTATACGGCATTCCTTTAACGGATCGGGAACAGTTTTTAAAATCAACCGACCATCCGCAAATGATTTTAGGCGCTGCCTTTGAAACCTGGCTGGCAAGTATTTCCGGATGTGAACTGTTCCATGCGGATTTGCATGCCGGTAATCTTTTGATATTAGATGACGACCGGGTCGGTTTTATTGATTTTGGTATTGTGGGACGGATTTCTGAAAAAACACGAAAAGGGGTCATGGCATTAATACATGCTTTGATCACAAAAGACTATATGACCATTGCTGAATCAATGCTTATCATTGGAATGACCCGGAAAAAGGTGGAGGTACAAAGGCTGGCAAAGGATCTGGAAGATTTTTATAACAATAGTGAGGCCCTGCCAGAAGATCGTTTTTCAGCCAATCCGGAATACCCGGCTTGTGTGCCGGAATTGGATGAGCCGGAACAGATTTTATTGGAAATGGTCAGGATCGCGGAAACCCACGGTGTTCGGTTTCCGCGTGAATTTACCCTTTTATTAAAACAGTTTTTGTATTTTGACAGTTACAGCGACATCCTTTTTGATCTGGATATGTTAATGGATGGTGCAATGATCAACATGGAAGCATTTGAACGTAAATTCGAAGGGCTGGATTAAAGGGTGGCGGCTTCAGCGCGACAGCCGTGATTATGAACATGATGACTTCGAAGAGCGGTTTTTTTTGCCTTGACACCAGCGATATTTATGAGTAGCCTGTAAATATCATG
>CAZQLG010000008.1:20531-25229 GCA_964594105.1 uncultured Desulfococcus sp.
CGGTTTTTTTTGCCTTGACACCAGCGATATTTATGAGTAGCCTGTAAATATCATGGTTAAAAAGAGAAATCTGGAAGACAAAATCAACCGGCTGCTGGAGATGTTTCCAGTGGTAGCTGTTATTGGCCCCCGGCAGTGCGGTAAATCGACAATTGTTCGCCGATTACGACCGGACTGGAAATACTATGATTTGGAAAGTCCGGCGGACTATCAATTAATCACTTCTGATCCTGCGGTATTTTTAACCCTTAACCCGGAGCGGGTTATCATTGATGAGGCCCAACAATACCCTGAATTGTTTAAGGTTTTAAGAGGGATAATTGATTCTAAAAGACAACAAACAGGCAGATTCCTGCTCACCGGTTCCAGTTCGCCGGAAATTGTCAAGGGGATAACCGAAAGCCTGGCCGGCCGCATCGCCACGGTGGAGCTATGGCCCTTTACCCAGAATGAATTTTATGAACGTCCGCCTTCACGCCTTTATGAGATGATCATCGATCAAACGACCAAGGCAAAGGATTTTCTGGCGTTGCAACCCTCGGTCTCTATCGGGCAAAGCATGGATGTCTGGTTTATGGGAGGGTTCCCTGAGCCGCTAATCGAGAGCGCAAAGGGGAACAGCACCTTTTATAATCAATGGATGGAAAACTATATGATTGATTATATCGGTCGTGACATCAGAACACTCTTCCCCCGGTTGAATATTCATAACTTCAGGCGATTTCTTACCTTGTTGGCCCAATATTCAGGGCATCAGCTCAATATGAGCGATATGGCCAGGGCGCTGGAGATCAGTGTTTCAACGGTAAAGGATTATCTGGACATTATTCACCAGACGTTTTTATGGCGAAACCTGCCCCCTTATACCGGCAACCGGCTCAAACGGGTACAAAAGGCGAAAAAGGGATTTTTTCGTGATCCGGGCCTGCTCCATTATTTTCTTAAAATCAGTGATCTTGACAGGTTGCTTATTCATCCGGTGGCTGGTTTTTCCTTTGAGAGTTTTGTCATTGAAGAAATAATCCGTGGTCTGCAGGCAACCATGGCAACCCGGCTGGATTTTTTTAATTTCAGAACCGTCAATCAATCAGAGGTCGATCTGGTGATAGATGGCCCGTTTGGTACCATTCCCATAGAAATAAAGCTGAATTCTGTGGTAAAACGAATTTCATTGCGGGGTCTGGAACGGTTTTTAACCGGTCAGGGTGGATTTGGCATTCTGATTAACAGAGGCAAACGGCCGGAACTGCTTACCGAAAGAATAATTCAGATTCCCGTTAATTATATTTGAACGTGTTTAGGGTTGCAAGCTGTTCAAGTACCCCATCAAAATCTTTGATAACATTTTCCCATAAAAAGGATTTCATCTCCTCAACAAGTCTGTCCCGCGTCTCTTCATATGCCGTCACATCTAAGATGATTCGGGTCAGTTTCTCAGTCAGATCATATTCGTTTTTGTAGAGAAACTGGTCATGGAATTCTTTGGGGAGTATCTCGGGATAGGATAGCCGGTGGGGAAGTAGCGGGATACAGCCCATGATCATTGCTTCGATCACAGACATGCCGAAGTTTTCCTGAATGGCCGTGCTGATGACAATGGTTCCCTGTCTCAGCCAGTTGATGTATTCTGTTCGTGACGGCACATATCCAAAGGCAACGATTTTGTCTCCAAAGGTTTTTTGTGCCAGAAAAAATTCATCCGGGATTTTACCGAAATTTTCACCCATGAGCGCTAAGCGAAAATCAATCCCCTGGTCCTGTAGCTTTTCAAGTACATTGAAAAAGAGTTGGTGATTTTTGTCAAATCCCCATCGATGGTTCCAAATGATCAGCGGCGTTTTAGCTTGTTTTTGAAAATTAACTGCCGACGTCGGAGGCAGGGTAATGCCGGGGTATAATACTTTTGATTTTTTTTGGATTTTTTCGGCAATCCCTTTGGGGGTAAAATCGCGTCCTCTGTTTAAAAATCCCGGTATGGCGTTTAAAAAGGCCTCTTGATGCATTGTTGAATTAAACAGCACCCTATCTGCGGCAAGTGCGGTGGTAATGTTTATCATGCCAAGCATAAACACGCTCTTGTCTCCTGCCGGCCGGGGATATGTCATCTGGTTTTCATGGAAATAGACCATGATTGGCGGGCATTTGGGTCCCATCCTTTTTGATCCCATCAGGGCCTTGAAATCCGCCAGGTTAAACAGGTCGGTAACGATTACCCCATCATATTGATTAAATTTGTCGGGGGCCAGGATGTTTTCCGCCATATAAAGCGCTGCTCCGAGCATGCGCCAGCGAAAGTTTTCTCCAGGCATTTCAATGAGATCAATGGTATGTGAAGAATGATTCACCAGTCCGTTGGCAAAAAGTGCATGGGAACCGATTGAAAAGGATTCGATAAATAAAAATTTCATTTTTATATAATTATTTTTTCTTAGGTTTCTTTTTGCGTTTTGGCCGGTTCTCAAAATTGTCAATCAACGTCTGGATATCGTCTACGGCTGCGGTGGTTTCAATGGTATGGGCGTAATCTGCTTTATTGGTTTTGAGTACTTCAATGTCTTTGTTTAAAAATGTTTGGATTTCCAAGAGGCGTTCTTTTTCTTCAGTACTGCAAAATGAAACGGCAATGCCCTTATTTACTCCCCGTCCGGTCCGACCCACACGATGTACATAGTTTTCCGCTTTTTCCGGCAGGTCATAATTGATAACATAATTGACATCAGCAATATCAATTCCCCGGGCGCTGACATCCGTGGCAATCAATAACCGAAAATCTCCATTTTTGAATTTCTGCATCACATCCGAGCGACTGCTTTGGTCCTTTTCACCATGAATGGTAAATGCCTCTATTTGAACTCTTTCCATTGCTTTTGCCACGCGCTCGGCCCGCACCCGGGTGCGGACAAAGACAATAATTTTGCTGTCCGGATGATCTTTGATAAATTTTTCCAGGAAAAACCGTTTGTCATCGGCTTCCACAAACATCACAAAATGAGTGACATTTTTTGAAACCGGGTCGTCCGGAGATATCTGGATACGGATGGCAGACGTTTTTACCTGGGAAAACGCCAGTTTTTTGATTTCTTTATTAATGGTGGCAGAAAAAAACAGGGTCTGATGTTTGCGGGTGAGCATTTTTTTTACATAGGTGATATCTTTGATAAACCCCAGATCCAGCATGTGATCTGCTTCATCTAAAATAAGGGTATCCACACTTTTCAAGCGTATATATCCCTGGCTGATGAGGTCAAACATGCGTCCCGGGGTGGCCACAAGAATATCAATACCGTCCTGGAGTTTTTTGATCTGGGCATCCTGTTCCACGCCGCCATAAACAGTAAACGCTTTGGCCTTGGTATGCCGGGCCAGAGAATTAAACACATCGCCGATCTGCACTGCCAGTTCCCGGGTCGGGACCATGACAATGCATTTGATGCCGTAAGATCGCTTGCTGCTTTTGTTTGTGTGAATTTTATTGATAACGGGAATTGCAAACGCGGCTGTTTTACCGGTTCCTGTCTGGGCGATGGCCAGAACGTCCTCGCCTTTCATGATCGATGGGATCGATTTGTACTGAATATCTGTCGGTCGTTTAAAGCCGAGTTGGGCCAGATTGGTTTTTATCTCTTCTGCAATATAGTAATTTTCAAATTTCATGGTGCCTCATTGTTTTTGATGTTAAATACATTTGAAGTCTTTATAACACAACCTTGAAATTTTTTGTTGTTCATGATTTCTATTGGTGTTATAAGTATTTGCTTAAAACTTTTTTGTATGAATCAATTATATATCAAGAATGAATGGAGGAAAACAATGAAAGTTGCAAAATTATATAAAGACGCAGGAAATAAACCGGTTATTTCGTTTGAATTTTTCCGGGCTAAAACAGAAAAAGCAGCACAGAACCTTGAAAAAGTTCTTGATCTGCTGTCTGGCACCAAGCATGATTATATGTCGGTGACGTTTGGCGCCGGGGGATCAACACGGGATGGGTCCTATGAATTGATTGATAAACTCAAAAACGATCGCGGCCTCAATGTGGTGGCATACATCGCTGGTGTTGGTCTGGGCCCGGATGATCTGGCAGAAGTGCTGGATAAATTTAAAAACAAGGGCATTGAAACGATTTTCGTGATTCAGGGGGACGAACCCCAGAATGATATCGCCTTCAAATCCCATGCGGACGCATTGGGCCATGCGTCGGATCTTTTGGCATTTATTAAAGACCGATATGATTTTTGTCTGGGAGCGGCCGGTTATCCGGAAGGCCACATCAATGCCCAAAGCCTGGAAAAGGATATTGAATACGCCAAATTGAAACAGGACAAAGGCGCAGAATATATTGTGGCACAGTATTTTTATGATAATCAATTCTTCTATGATTATGTTGATCGCTGCCGGGCAATCGGGGTCACCATTCCCATCATTCCGGGTATTATGCCGATTTATACGGTTAAACTCCTTGAAATACTGACCAGCGTTTGCGGGTCAATCATCCCGGAGGATGTCCGGAAAAGATTAGACAGCATACCGGCGGATGACAAGGCCGGGGTCGTTGAGTACGGCACAGAGCTTGCCACGCAACAATGCCGGGAGTTGTTGAAACATGGTGTTCCGGGACTTCATTTTTATACAATGAACCGTGGCAAGTCGGTGAATACCATTGTCACGACACTCCAGAGCGAAGGGCTGTTGTAAACG
>CAZQLG010000009.1:0-23995 GCA_964594105.1 uncultured Desulfococcus sp.
GAGATTTTTTCTGCCATCAATGAGGATAATCCAGGGATGCCGGAAGTCGATCCGGCCATAATGGCTGACATCAAAACGCTGGGTGATGTTATTGATTTCATTGAGCGCTCACTAGGACAAATCAGTAGCAGTGGTATTGAACCAGCAACTGCCATAACCCCGGCAATAGAAACACAAACAGGAGAAGAAGGGTTAGGGATTGGAAGATATGTACTCAGGGAAACCCCGGTGCCCTATTCCGGTTTTTCAATGCCCGGGCTTACCGAAGCGAATCATCTGTGCATCGTTGATGATGAAACCGGTACTGATATAAGTATTGGGGCGGCCCTTGCCAAAGAACTTGAAAAAAACGGAATAAACGCCGCGGTTGTTAAAGACGTTCCCGAAGACTGCGACGGCTTGATATTCCTTGGCGGCCTGCGCAAAATTACAAAGAAACAGGAAGCCATAGAAATTAATCGCGAAGCTTTTATTGCAGCCCAAAAAATAGCCGGTCCATTGACCGCCAACGGCGGCATTTTTGTTACCGTACAAAATACCGGGGGCGATTTTGGACTTTCAGGACAGGCAGGCGATCGTGTCTGGCTTTCCGGACTGTCCGGCCTGGTGAAAACGGCCGCCATCGAATGGCCCATAGCGTCGGTTAAAGCCATTGATATTGAACGCGGCCGATTGTCGCCCAAAAAAATTGCCTCAACTATCTGTCTTGAGCTACTGACCGGCGGACCGGAACTGGAAATTGGACTCAAATCAGACGGCCGCCGTTATCGTCTCAAGAGTTATAGTGAACCGGCTAAGAATTCCGGCACGGCATTGGATAAAAATTCAGTTATCGTTGCTTCCGGCGGTGCCCGAGGAATTACCGCAAAGGCACTCATTCAGCTTGCCCACGATGTAAAGCCCCGTCTTGTGCTGATCGGCAGAACCCAGCCGGTAGATGAACCTGAATGCTGTAACGAGGCTGAAACTGACGCCCAGATAAAAGCAGCACTTTTGCAGAATGCAAAAACAAACGGCAAAACCGTGACACCCATGGATCTGAATAAACAAACCCATCAAATACTTTCCGGTCGGGAAATAAAATCCAACCTGGAGGCTATGCGGCAGGCTGGATCTGATGTGAGATATATCGTCGCTGACGTGACGAGTGAAACCGATGTTTCAAATGCACTCAAAGCCATCCGCAAGCATTGGGGAGGAATCACGGGTATTGTACATGGTGCCGGTGTCCTGGCAGACAAACTCATCGCTGAAAAAACATTAGAACAATTTGACCGGGTCTTTAACACCAAGGTAAAAGGACTTGAAGCACTGCTTAACGCCACTAGCAAAGACGCACTGAGTGTAATTTGTCTCTTTTCTTCCATTGCAGGCCGCACCGGCAATATGGGACAAAGCGATTATGCCATGGCCAACGAAATTCTTAACAAGGTTGGGGATGCTGAAGCGATAACGCGTAAAGGCGAATGTTCTGTAAAATCTATCAACTGGGGACCATGGGACAGCGGCATGGTTTCTCCGCTTCTCAAAGCCCATTTCAAGGAGGTTGGTATTCCCCTGATACCCGTTGATGTTGGGGTGAAACGATTTGTAAAAGAAATAACCGAGGATGCCCCAGAAAACATCGAGGTCGTTATCGGTCCCGCGCCACCGGACAGTGCCGTCGGCATCAGCGCCATACCCCGAGATCTCAACCTGAGCCTGCTGATCAATAAAGAAAAATATCCTTTTATCGACAGCCATCGCATACAGGAGACCCCCGTACTTCCGGTTGTAATGGTACTTGAATGGTTTTCAAAAACAGCCCAACTATACAATCCGGATATGAATTATGTTAGATGCCGGGACCTCAAGGTCCTGCGCGGAATCAAGCTTGAGAACTTTATAAAAGGCAGTGACAACTTCACGGTAAACTGCCGTCAGTCAAATGGCGACCGTTCTTTTCTAAACCTGTCTTTGATAGGTCCTGACCGCAGCACGCATTACGCCGCAAAGATAGAAATGTCTCTCAAAAACCCTTTAACCAATAATGAGATCAAACCAAAGGAAAATGGGTTGCCATCATGGAAGTGGGACGTTTCTGAAATTTACAATGGCATGCTCTTTCACGGTCCGGAATTTCAAGTCATTAAATCCTTAAAAGGTGTTTCCGACGAAACAGCGACAGCTGTTATTGGGGGTGTCAAAAAAATGTCGTGGCCGGATACCTTTTGGAAAAATGATGTTGCTGCGCTCGACGGCGGATTGCAACTCGCCATCTTATGGGGAATACACAATTTCAACCAAAAATCGCTACCCACAAAAATAGGGGCCTGTTACACCTACCAAAATGGCCCGATAACCGGACCGATTGATTGCGTCCTAAATGGCAAATCCATCCAAAACGGTCGTACTGTCTCTGACATCTCTTTTTTCGACCAACAAGGAAAACTTGCCGCAAAACTTTGCGACGTTGAGATGCACATGCTGCCGGATTCGACGCCCATGGCGATCAATGGACATGAGAACCGATAGTTATGTCCTTTGAACCGATTGCCATTGTTGGACAGTCCTGCGTCCTGCCCGGAGCACTGAATCCAAAAGAGCTCTGGGACAACATCGCTGCTGGAAAAAATCTATTATCTACCGTACCTGAAGGGTATTGGCGAACTGCTCCCAATCTGGTCATGCCTGCTTCCCCCAAAAAAACCGATAAGGATATTACCTGGTGCGATCAGGGGGGATATGTCAAGGGATTTGAATCCGTGTTCAGCCCCGACGGTTTTGCGATGCCAAAAGAAAAAATCGAGAATCACGGAACCTTGGTTCACTGGCTGCTCCACACCGCCCGCGAAGCCTTAAACGATGCCGGATACCAAAGCGCCAAAGGGATTAACGCAGGAATTGTCTTTGGGAACTTGTCCTATCCATCACCTGCCATGGCCGAATTTGCAGAATCCATATGGCTTGACGCACAGGCCGACGATTTTTTTGAAGGCCGAGCAAGACAATTAGCAAATGTTAAAAAACCGCACGCCATAAACAGATTCATGTCCGGTCTTCCCGCACACATTGTGGCCCGGGCGCTCGATATAAAAGGCGGCGCATTTGCCATTGATGCTGCGTGCGCGTCATCGCTATTTGCCATGAAAATCGCCTGTGACAAGCTCCATGACAAAACAGCAGACTTGATGCTGGCAGGCGGTGTTCAGGGATCAGATGATCTGATTATTCACATCGGATTTTGCACATTGCGGGCAATGAGCCAAACCGGGCGAAGCCGTCCGTTTCACAAAAATGCCGACGGCCTGGTCCCGGCCGAGGGCGGTGGATTTATCGTATTAAAGCGGATGGCGGATGCTGTCAGAGCCGGCGATAAAATCCATGGGGTAATAAGGGCCATTGGTCTTTCAAACGATGGCAAGGGACACGGACTGCTTGTCCCTTCTGCCGACGGCCAGTTTGCGGCCATGCAAAATGCCTACCAGATGTCCGGGATCGATCCGTCACAAATCTCATTACTCGAGTGCCATGCGACCGGCACAAAAGTCGGTGATGACATTGAATTGGAAAGCACCAGCCGTATTTTCGATGGCTTAAGCGATATCCCCATTGGCACGATAAAATCCAATATGGGGCATCCAATTACCGCGTCGGGAATTGCAGGCCTCTTGAAAGTGACCGGCGCGATGAAAGCAGGCATCCGCCCACCCACGCTTCACGTAGAAGAACCGACCGACAAACTTAAAGGGTCGCCATTCCGTCTCATCAAAAAATCAGAACCGTGGCCGTCAGATGGCCTGCGGATTGCTGGAATCAGTAATTTTGGGTTTGGTGGCAACAATGCGCATCTTATCTTAGAAGAATTCAACAAAAGGTCATATAAAAAACCGCCAAAAACAAAATCACCCAAACAACCCATCCGAAAAACAGACATCGCCATTGTCGGTATGGGCGCTATGGTCGCTTCCGGTACAGGAATCAAAGATTTCACGAGAACAATTTTTTCCGGAAAACCAGCTCTTATAAAAGACGACCAGGGTGCCATGTCCGGCACGGCAGGTCCGTTTGAGCTGCCGCTGTTGGGACTCCGATTTTTCCCGGCAGCGCTTGACCAAACACTTCCGCAACAGCTTCTTATTCTTAAAGCGACCATGGAAGCGCTTGATGAAGTTGATAAATTCCCCAACAAACAGGCCGGTGTCTTTGTTGGGATGGGGTGTGATTGTGAGGTTACCCGTTCCGGCATGTGCTGGCGGCTCCCCCAATTTGTCTATGACTGGCTACAGGGGAAAAAAATAACCCCCCAAATGAAAAATTGGCTGAAGGATTGGATTGAGCTTGTCAAAGACCAGATCAATCCGGCACGCGAAGCATCGGCGATTTTAGGTGCCATGCCCAATATCGTTGCAAACCGAATCAGCAGCCAGTTTAATATCGAAGGGCAGTGCTTAACTGTCTCGTCGGAAGAACTCTCGGGCGTAAGGTGTCTTGAGCTTGCTATCCGGGCGCTTACGGCGGGTGAGATAGATGCGGCTGTCGTGGGCGCTGTGGACATATCGTGTGAAACCGTTCATAAAGCAGCGGTTAAGGAAATACTGGATAATGAAAAACAAATTCCGGGAGATGCCGCAATCTCTTTGATATTAAAACGCGCTAAAGACGCGAGAGCTGACGGTGACACGATATATGCGCTACTCCCAGATAAAACAGAAGAGATAGATAAGGATCAGGCTCAGACGCCCACATCATCGCTATCGATAGACAAAAACGGACAAAACATTACGCCGCTTACAGGGCACGCCCATGCGGCATCAGGATTGCTTCATATCGCAACAGCGGCGCTTGCATGCCACTATAAGGCGCTGCCCGCAGGGGTCGGCAATAAGGCACTGCCCTGGATTTCATCTCATACAAGGTCTGCCAGGGTAACTATAAATGCCCTTGGCGGAGAATCTGCAACGGTAATTGTTAAAGAGGATAAAAAAACCGATGCCGGACATTTGCTAACAGATTCTGCGCCCAGGCTCCATATCTTTTCCGGTAACGATCAAAAAGAAATATTAGAAAACCTCGAAAAAGGCTTTGAATCCGATACCGGACCGGCGCGTTTGGTTCTCGTTGCAGAAAAGGCTGAACAACTCGAAGATTTGGCCAAACAGTCTAAGCTTCTGCTTGAAAAAAAACAAAACATAAAAAATATTTCTCTTGGCAACGGTATCTACTATCACCGTCAGCCGGTTGATGGCGAACTCGCGTTTGTTTTTACAGGCCCTGCCGGGGCATACCCCCAGATGGGCAGGGATCTGTATCTGGCGATGCCGGAGATTGTTGAAGACGTGATTTCTCGTCTCGGCCTGGATGCCCAAGCGTCTGCCAGATGGATGCGTGATGCGGACAACGAAGAAATTCAAACCCCGGAAGTTATGTTGTGGCAAAGTTCCTTTTTATCCCAAATACATGCGGTTCTTACTCAAAAATATCTCGGTCTCAGGCCACAGGCAGCCATCGGCTTTTCATCCGGAGAATCCAATTCCCTGTTTGCCATGGGAGCCTGGCAGGATATGGGACAGATGTCAGCTGATTTCAAAAACAAGGGCGTATATGCCCATGAAATCGGCGGTGACTTTAATGTGGTTAAACGCGCCTGGGAATCCAAGGGTAAAAAGAAAGTTGCCTGGGCAAACTACGGGATACTCGCACCGGAAGACGCAGTCAGAAAGGCACTCGAATCAGAATCCCGCGCCCATCTTATTATCATCAATGCGCCGGACAATTTTGTCATCGGAGGAGACAAAAACGCCTGCGAAAGAGTTATTCAACAAATTGGGCAACACCGCGCATTCCCCTTGACATACAATATCGTAAACCATTGTCAGGAACTATCGGCATATGCTGATGAGTGGCGCAAATTACATAGCCGTGCCACCACAGATGTGGCCGATGTAAGATTTTACTCAAGCGCAACATGCAGCCATTACCATCCCACCACTGAGGCATCCGCCCAGGCCATCTGCGATATGGCCACCCACGTACTCGATTTTCCAGCCATGATTGAAAACGCATACAATGACGGTGTCAGAATTTTTCTTGAGCACGGCCCTCGCGGCAGGTGCAGCCAATGGATAGACCAGATACTCAAAAATAAAAACCATATCGCTATCTCTATGGACAAACGTGACCGGTCTTCTGTAAATCAAATTATTCATACGATGGCGCAACTCAAATCAGCCGGCGTTACCGTCAATTACAAGGAATTTGAAAACATAACTTTATCTTCAGGTAAGAACGATGGTGCCAGCCACATAGACAATGACACGCCGAAACCGACCCGGGTTTACCGTGTTCATCCTCCCAAAATAAAGCTGCCTGAAATTTCACAGACAAAGAAGGGGAAAACCCATATTACCTTGATAACTACAGATTCTACCAACACACCTGACAGAGCGACTCTTGGAACACCTAAGAACAAACAGGTTATGGCACCGGCGCCCCCGCTCCCGTCTGTAATGTCGCCGGTAATGGAAGGAATAGATGTGCTCATGGAGCAAGCTAATTATATTGACAAAAAAATTATCGCTGATGGGTCCCAAAAAACAGCCAATCCCATGCTAAACACCACCAATGCGGCAACCGAAAAATCAAAAACAATGATAACAGGAATAACAGATTCTTTGAAAGACCCCACTGAAACGGATCTTACCACAAGCAATATATTGAAAAATATCGCAGCTCAAAACGACAAGGTATCGAAAATCCATCAGGAATTCCTTACCCGGCAGGCGAACGTCCACAAGCACTTTCTGGATCACCGCCAAAACGTACTGACGACACTGGGCAAAATCTCCGGTCAGAAAATTTCTTCTTCTGCCACCGGAAAGGCAGCACCGTCTCTTTCCAGCCATGGTGTTGATACGGTTACTGTTGCAACACCGGTTGGTAGAGAAAGTTATGTGACGCCTGACGCGCCAAAGGTGCCTTCGCCAGGTTCTGCCCAGCGCCGGGATTCTGTTAATCTTGTCACACCCGTCACTCCTGTCGAGCCTTCTGAGCCGATTAAAGAGCCATTGGCGAAGGACCTGAATATCGCGCCGATTATAAAAAATAACGATCCTGTGCCATCTGGCAAAACCCATCAATCAAAGGCTCCGATTGCCCCTGCCAAAGATCCGTTTGCCAATGCGCAGGATATCGAACCCATTGGCCCGCAATTTTCTAAGAAACAACTCAAAATTTTAGCATCCGGCAAGATATCAGACGTGTTTGGTGAGATGTTTAAAATACAGGACGACTATTCCAGACAGGTACGCCTTCCCGAATATCCGCTTCTCCTGGCTGACAGGATTACCGGACTGGATGCAGAACCCGGCCAAATGGGTAAGGGAATTATCTGGACAGAAACGGATGTCGTGGCTGACGGGTGGTATCTCAATGACATTTATATGCCCGCAGGCGTTACTGTGGAATCCGGCCAATGTGATTTAACCCTTGTCTCTTACCTGGGTGCTGATTTTCAAAACAAGGGCAAAAGAGTTTACCGTCTGCTCGGGTGCGATCTTGTTTACTATGGAGAGCCGCCGCGAGTGGGAGACACGTTGTGCTATCAGATCCACGTGGATGGACACGCAAATATTGGGAACACCCGAATCTTTTTCTTCCGCTATGACTGCAGAATAAATGGCGAGCTGCGATTGTCGGTGCGTAACGCACAGGCTGGATTTTTCTCTGACGAAGAGCTTGCATCGTCTGGTGGTATCATCTGGGATTCTAAAACCGGCGAGCATAAACCTGATGGCGCGGCTATTGTTGCCCCGCCTTTTGTGAAATGTACCCGAAATAAATTTTCCATCGACCAGGTAAAAGCATTCTCCGAAGGCCTCGTCTACGAGTGCTTTGGTCCGGGTTTCGAGCTGGCCCAGACCCACTCCAAGACACCTAAAATTCAATCCGGAATGATGCGGCTCATTGATGAAATTACCGATTTCGATCCAAACGGCGGGCCTTGGGGGCGCGGTTACCTCAGAGTAGAAAACAATATACCTTCGGATGCATGGTATTTAACGTGTCACTTTAAAAACGACCCCTGCATGCCCGGCACCCTGATGAGCGACGCCTGCCTACAGGCCCTTTCATTCCATCTCACAGCAATGGGATATACGCTGAAAAAAGATGGATGGCGCTTTGATCCGGTACCTGATGAAGTTTATCATATCAAATGCCGGGGTCAGGTGACCCCCAAAAGTCAAAAACTTATTTATGAAGTTTTTGTTGAAGAGGTAATTGACAGCCCCTGCCCCACTATCTATGCCGATATTTTAGGCACTTGCGATGGGCTCAAAATTCTTCACATTCGCCGAATGGGGTTGCGTCTGGTGCCGGATTATCCGTTAGATTGCTGGCCGCACTTACTTGAAGGCCATGTTGAAGAAGAACCTGTCGCCCGAATCGGCGATATGGCTTTTGGATATAAATCCCTGCTGGCCTGCGCGTTCGGCAAACCCTCAGAAGCCTTTGGTAATCTTGGAAAACCCTTTGACGGCCCCCGGCATATCGCCCGCCTGCCCGGCCCGCCCTACCATTTCATGTCACGGGTGTCGTCCATCAATGCCACCATGGGAGCCATGAAAACCAATGAGACCATAGAAGTTGATTACGATATCCCCGCAGACGCATGGTATTTTGATAAAAACGGGGATCGCACCATGCCGTTTTGCGTATTGATGGAGGTGGCCCTGCAGCCATGCGGATGGCTGGCCGTATTTGAAGGCGGGCCTGCCGCTTCAGATAAACCGCTGTATTTTCGTAACATGGATGGAACAGGCACCATAACAGATGAAGTATTTCCCCATGCCGGAACCATTCGCACCCGCACCACGCTCACGAAGATTATCAATTTTTCAGGTATTATTCTCGTCAATTTTGATGTGGAGTGTTTTATTAAAGACAAATGTGTCTATAAAATGGAGACGGGATTCGGGTTTTTCCACAAAGAGGCCCTGGACAACCAGAAAGGGCTTCCGGCAACCGATGAAGAGCGCACGTGGCTTGATGAACCATGCGATTTTTTAGTTGAACTTACGGACCGGCCGAAAAAATATTGCAACAAAGAGCCCCGGCTGCCTAAGCCCATGCTGCTTATGATAGACCGTGTGACCGGATTCTGGCCCAACGGCGGCAAAAAAGAACTTGGCCGCCTCAGGTCTGAAAAAACGGTGGATATCAGCGAGTGGTTTTTTAAGGCCCATTTCTTTCATGATCCGGTTCAACCCGGCTCCCTTGGCGTGGAAGCCATGGTTCAAACCCTGCAATTTTTCATGATCCACAAAAACATGCACAAAGGGATTACAAATCCCTGGTTTCAGCCCATCGGCCTGGACCGTCCGGTCACCTGGAAATACAGAGGTCAGGTCACCCCTTCGGCTAAACGAATTTCCATAGAAATGGAGATTACAGACACGGGCCGTGACGAACGAGGTTGTTTTGCGGTTGCCGAAGCATGGTTATGGGCGGACAATTTAAAAATTTTCCATGTCAAAGATTTATGCGCATACATTGTGGAAGCAAGCCCTGACGCATATGCAAGACTGGAAGATAATACTGATACAGAAGATGACGGCGACCTGGAAGTCCCCCAAGATTTGAAGAAAATAGACCTAAAAAAAATAGACCCAATAGCAGAAGACCCGATAAAAAAAGAAATCGTAAAGGAGATTGAAAATTCAACGCAGCTCACGGCTGTTGATCCTGCCTTCATTCACCTTTCCAAAAACAAAAAAACCGCGTTTTGTGATTTCATGCCCCTTTCTTCTTTTCCAATAAAAATTCAGGCACAACAGGGCAATGAGCCAAAAATTAAAATGGGAGAGCCTGAGCTTGATTTTGACAAAATTTTTGAATATGGTCGGAATCTATTTAACATGGGCCCCTGGTTATTTGAAAACATCACCCGATCCCTTTGGGAACGATTTGTCAGATTTGTCATCATTGAGGACCCGGCATCCTTTGAAAAAGTACGCCATCGCAGCCTCCTTTACCTCGGCAACCATCAGATACAGGTTGAATCCATGCTGTTTCCGTTGCTGGCCCAGGTATTAACCCAACGCCACATCGTCACCATAGCGGATGCAGATCACAAAACCGGATGGATCGGCGCTTTAAACGATATTGTTTACTCTCATCCGGAAATTAATTATCCAAAAAACATTGTCTACTTTGATCAAAACAATCGAAAATCTTTGTTTACCATCATCGATAAATTTAAAAACCAGATCAAAAAACAAGGGATATCCGTTTTCCTGCACACCGAAGGCCGGTTGGGCCTGACCTGTAAAAAACCTGTAAAGGTATTAAGTTCTGTTTTTATAGACATGGCCCTTGAATCTGACCTGCCCATTGTGCCGGTCCGGTTTACGGGTGGACTTCCGGTTAAAAAACTTGAAAACACCCTGGATTTTCCCGTGGGTTACGCAAAGCAGGACTATTATATCGGCACCCCGATTTTGCCTGAAACACTAAAAGCCCTCAATTATGCTGACCGCAGAAAAATGGTCATCAATGCCATTAATCGTCTCGGGGGGCCCAATAAGCAGGAAACCCCGGGGGAACCTGCCCCACAATTCATCAAAGCGGTAGAATCATGGAAAAACCAGACAGGCACAACCGAGGTAAAAGCTGTTTTATTTAAAGCACTGGATATGTTAACTGAGATTCCGGAAAAAAAGACACATGCAACATTGCTTAAACGCGGCCATGGTGAGACAATAAAATTTGAGGATAATGATAATGGGCGCTGGCTGAAAAAATTGGCCGACTGGTTGTTTTCTTAAAGCTCGCCAAAAATAACTTTACACTTTATTGAGACGATCCAACCCGCATGACTATGTTTCTCGTCGGTTAAACAGGCCGCCCATTCGCCCTCCCCGCACCCTGTCACGCGAGCACTTTAACACCCTAAAACATTATCTGACTTTTGAAAATGATTGCTATAATAAAAACAATCGCGTAAAAAACTTTTCATGGTGATGAATCACCACTGTATCAACAAATAAATTTATCCATTATTTCAAATAATTATAAATATCCTTATTTAGAAGTTATAATTCAAAAGGGGAAAAAAAGAAAAACAGTAAACCCATTTTCAGAATAATTTTCACCGCCCTATCTCTCACCCGATATTAAGGATTTCCCAATGACAGATACCCCGCTTGGCAGACAAGCATCAACAAATGACACAAAGAAATCGAAACATTCTTTAATCGATAGGGATATCAAAGAACAGTTACTGATCAAGGACCGGGCCATTGCATCATCTATCCATGGTATCGGAATCACTGATCTGGAAGGAAACATTATATATGTCAACGACGCCGCTTTGCGCATGTGGGGCGCTGATGATCCTTCTGAAATTATTGGACAATCAGCCCTGGAGTTTGCCGAATCCCAGGACGAAGCCTTCCTGATTATGCTTGAAGTTTTAGAAAAAGGCAGTTGGGAAGGGGAAATCAATGGGTTCAAAAAAGACGGCACACCGGCCACTCTTTATGTGGCCGCAAACATCGTCTACAATGAAAAAGGTGACCCCCTTTGCGGCATGGACTCCTTTATTGACATTACTGATCGCAAAAAAATGGAAGACGAGTTGCGCATCAAGGATTTTGCCATTGCGTCTGCTGTTCAGGGAATCGGCATCGGGGATCTGGAAGGAAATATTACGTATGTCAATGATGCCGCTTTGCATATGTGGGGCGCTAAGGACGCTTCTGAAGTTATCGGCCGATCGTCTCTCGAACTGGCCGAATCGCATGAAGAAGCGGAGAAAATCATGCTGGCAATACTGGAAAACGGCAGTTGGGAAGGGGAAGTTAAAGGATTTAGAAAAGACGGTTCACCCGCCATTCTCTATCTGGCGGCAAACATCGTATACAATGAAAAAGGCGAGCCCATCTGCACCATGGACTCCTTCATTGACATTACCAAACGCAAAACAATGGAAGAAGAACTCCGCATCAAGGATTTCGCCGTATCATCTTCCATTCAGGGAATCGTTATTGGCGACCTGCTGGGGAATATCACCTATGTCAACGACGCATTTCTTAAGCTATGGGGAGGAGACATTGATTCTGAGATCATCGGAAAATCCACTCTGAGTTTTGCAAAAAATCTAAATCAGGCTGAAAAAGCATTTGAAGAAGTTTTAGACAACGGACATTGGAGTGGTGAAATCGATGCGGTTATTAAAGACGGCGCTACCATCACTATTCATCTTACCGCAAACATGGTTACAGACGCCGATAATAACCCGATATGCATGATGGCTTCCTTTGTGGATGTCACTGAACTGCACACCTACCAAAAAAAACTGGAAAGCGTCAATGAAGAACTTGAAATAAGAGTGGCTGAACGGACCCGGGAACTGGTTGCTGCAAATGAACGAATGATGAAAGAAATTGAAGACCGAAAACAAATTGAAGCGTCGTTAAAACAGACCGAAGAAGAATTAAAAAACCAATCGTTGAACCTTAAGGAAACCAATACGGCGTTAAAAATTCTGCTGAAACAGCGGGAGCAGGATAAAGAAGACCTTGAAGATAAGGTACTTTCCAATGTGAAAGAACTGATCCTTCCCTATATTGAAAAGTTACAGAATACCCGTATTGACAAAAGCCAGGAGACCTATCTGGAAATAGTCCATTCCAATATCAATGAAATCGTATCACCTTACCTTAAAAAACTGTCCGCACAACTTCAACATTTTACCCCAATGCAGCTCCAGGTTGCCGATCTTGTTAAAGCCGGTAAAACAACCAAAGAAATTTCAGAGGTTCTTAACCTGTCCGACAGGGCCATCGAATTCCACCGCAATAATATTCGTAACAAGTTGGGATTAAAAAATAAAAAAATTAATTTAAGATCCTATCTGTTATCTTTGTACCAATAATTCAACCATTTTATTTACGGGGTAGTCACTTCATTGTCCTTGGGTATATTGTAGTTTGTCGTTTAGGGTAGCGAAGTGCATACCCCCTTTAAGTTATTTGGAAGACACTATATCAGAAACGGTTTGACACAAATTAGGACTAGCGATAAATATAATAAGAATCAGTCAGTGTCAGACGTATTTAATATACTGCTTTAAATTTTTTCAACATCCCATTGCCCGACATATAAAATTATGTTCAACCGATCAAATCGAAAAACAGATGCTTATACCCATCCAAACAAATGGCGGGATTACCAATCTAAATTAAAAAAGAAAGCGGAAACCCGCCGATCATACCGACGTCTTCCGGCTTATGCCGTCCTGTTATGCCTGCTCATCCTGGTGGGTAACGAATTATTTACCCTATTAGATAAAACTCTTGAAGTTCAGCAAAAAGATATATCGCTCATATTTAATGACGACGCGATTGATCATTTTGATAAACATACACGCCAGAGGATTGTCCGGCAGTTTTCATTTTTGACCTGTTCTGAAAAAAATTTTGAATTAACCGCCAACGGAACCACTTATCAGATTAAATCAAGCATTACCCCGTATCTGCAAGAATTTATCATCGACCATATTGATCGGAAAAACTCCAGATATTTCGGATTTGTGGCAATGGCACCGGCAACCGGCAGGATTCTGTCAATGGTCAGCTATGATAAAAACAGCAAAAATTCTAACATTTGCACAACCCCTGATTATCCGGCAGCCAGTCTTTTTAAAATTATCACAGCGGCGGCGGTGATTGAAAAATGCGGTTTTAACTGTAATACACCCGTCACTTTTAATGACGGCAAATATACACTTTATAAAAACCAGCTCAAAGACCGGGTCAACAAATATACCAACCAGATAACGTTTTCGGAATCTTTTGCCGGTTCAGTGAACCCGGTTTTCGGAAAAATCGGACAAAACCGATTGGGAAAAACTACACTGGAAAACTATGCGGCGGCTTTTGGATTTAACCGGACATTTGATTTTGAGATCCCGATGAAGAACAGCACACTCTCCGTCAGTGATACCCCATATAACTGGGCGGAAATAGCCAGCGGATTTAACAACGATACATTAATATCCCCAATGCACGGAGCGATGATTGTTTCCAGTATTGTCAATAACGGCAAACTTCTCGAACCCACAATCATCGATGAAATTAATCAACACGGCCAGGTTCTTTACCACCAAACATCCCGTCAAATATCCGAAGTCATAAAGCCTTCTACTGCTGTCATGTTAAAAAAACTCATGAATAAAACAGTGGTTTCCGGTACAGCGTCTAAATCATTTTCCAAATTTAAAAAAGACAGAATTCTATCCAGGCTGCGTATCGGAGGGAAAACCGGATCAATCAATAATAATGCAGAACACTTAAAATACGACTGGTTTGCCGGATTTGCTGAAGAAAAAAATGGTTCAAACAAAATCGTTGTTTCCGTACTGGTCGTTCATCAGGATTATATCGGCACCCGGGCAGCCAGTTATTCCCGGATGGCAATAAAGGAATACTTTAAAAACTATTATGCAAACATTAATGATCAACATGAAAAAAAATCCGCCGCGCTTTAACCGGTTACGCAATAAAATCCAAACCTGCCTGGGCATAAGGCTTTATTTTGGAAAACACCCCTCCTCTGTTCCGGAAAATTCAATTATTTTCTTTCCCTGTACTGCCAATTTACTGACCTGTGGGCTTGTCGGGATTGTTTATGTAAAACAGGATACTAATGGCGCTGACCCGGGGTTTCAAATGCCGGATTTTAAGCAGTTTGAAGCCGCAATTATTGAAAATACCTATGCGCAATGTATTCAAAACAACCGCCCCCTGTCATCGCATTATATAGGCAGCAACCAAACAATTAAAGAACTGCTGTCATCTGTTCAAGCGCTTAAAAAAATTAATATATTCCAGGCTATCTACAATGATAAGGAACATCAAACCCGACTTACCGCATTATCATCAAACCTGAAATCCATTATTGACGAAGAATCTGAAACCCTGTATCAGGGCATGGGTCGCCTTTCAACGGATGACGCGGCAATTATTTCCAACCGCATCGAAATGTTGAAAGATGCCGTATGGATTCTCAACGCAGACCTGATTGAAAATATTCATAAAATCAAATCACTCGCTTCTAACCGGAGCCTGGGATTAAATACGTCAGCGCTGTCGACCTTTAAAAACATCAATTCGGTACTCAACAGTATTGACCGATTGGAAGTTCGCGGTCGGGACTCCGCCGGCATCTCCCTGCTGTTCACCATTAATGCCGACACCTATGCTCATTTTAAAAAACAGATTGAAAAACTGGGGCTTTACAATGAATTCAACGCCAGAAAAAACCCTGAGGTTCTTCAAAATAAAAGCCTCAGTGTTAACGCGTCAGCGGATATTGCTACCGGATCAAAAATGGCGCTCGCTTTTACATACAAGGTCGCTGCTGAAATCGGCCGCCTGGGGGATAATATCTCATTTATCCGTCAACAAATCCGTGAAGATACCGTACTGCATACCTTAATTGCTCTGCCCCACGCGTATCATACGATATCCGCCCATACGCGATGGGCTTCGGTCGGCGCTATTAATGAGGCAAACTGTCACCCGGTGGACAATAAAGTATTATCCGACACCATCGAATCTGCCGCAATCATCCATGTCTGCTTAAACGGGGACATTGATAATTTTCAAAGTTTAAAACAAACCTATGAGCACCATGGCATCTGCCTGCCCGGCGATATAACCTGTGATACCAAAATCATTCCCGTTCATATTGCGGCCTATCTTAAAAAAGGACATCCCATCGACGACGCATTCCGGCTGGCAGTGAATGATTTTGACGGGTCTCATGCCATATCCATGCACACGGATCTGGCGCCGGGAAAACTGTTTTTATCCTTAAAAGGCAGCGGCCAGACGATTTTTATCGGCCTCGCAGCTGATCACTATATTACCGCATCGGAAATTTACGGCCTGGTTGAGGACACCACTGACTTTATTAAACTGGATGGTGATATACTTAATCCAAACCCAAACGGGACGGCGGTCAAGGGCCAGATTTTTATTCTGGATCAATCGTCCGACGGCGGCCTTAAAGGGATCTCTGCCATGTCATATGATGGAACGCCCATAGAAATCGGCCCGGACCTTATTCGACAAACGCCTTTAACCTCCCGGGACATTGACCGGCAAAATTTTGATCACTATTTTTTAAAAGAAATTTCAGAATCGCCATCGTCTGTCAGAAAAACCATTGAAAACCGCTGGAAAATTGAAGGCACGGATGACCAAAAGCTCATTATTTCATTAAATCAACAAATTATACCGGAAAAAATAAAATCTGCATTTAAAAAAAATAAAATCAAACGCGTTATTTTCATCGGCCAGGGAACCGCCGGCGTAGCCGCCCTTTCCTGTGCGGATATCATGCGATTTTATCTACAGGGGCTTGACATTGCCGTAGAATCCTTAAAGTCATCCGAGCTCAGCGGATTTATGCTGAATGATGATGAAGCCGATCAATTTCATGATACCCTGCTGATTCCCATCAGCCAGTCCGGAACCACTGCGGATACCAACCGGACGGTGGATATGGTCAAAAACCGTGGCGCCAGCGCTATTGCCATTGTCAACCGCAGAGATTCAGATCTCTCCTTCAAGGTGGACGGCGTTCTCTATACCAGCAGCGGCCGGGATATTGAAATGTCTGTGGCATCAACAAAGGCTTTTTATTCACAAATCATTGCCGGTACCCTGCTCGGACTTTATTTTGCCCAACTGACAGGTCAGCGCAACAGCGCGTTTATTTCAAACGAAATCAAACAAATAATTGAACTGCCGTCACATATGGAAAAAATTCTTTCCATGAAAAACCAGATACAGGCATCTGCCCAACGCAACGCAAATTCCCGGACATACTGGGCAGCAGTCGGCAGCGGCCCGAATAAAGCGGCGGCCGATGAAATCCGGATCAAGCTCAGCGAGCTCTGCTACAAGACCATCTCTTCTGATTATGTGGAAGATAAAAAACACATTGACCTGTCATCCGAACCCCTGATCTTTGTCTGTGCTGCCGGCACCCGCAGGAGTGTTATTGGAGATATTATCAAAGACACCGCCATATTCCATTCCCATAAGGCATTGCCTATTGTTATTGCCGATGAACACGAGGACCGGTTCGCTCCTTATTCAAACGACATCATCCATGTGCCCTCGGTGAGCGAGCATTTTGCACCGATTTTAAACACTCTGGTCGGGCATCTCTGGGGCTATTACGCCGCCCTGACCATTAATGAAGGCTCCCGATTTTTGTTTAATTTCAGACAAGAATTGCAGGCGGCCATGGACGGCTTCACAAAAGACGGTCTGGATATCTATGAAATCGCTCTGGAAAAATCCTTCAGGGAAAGAATCATCCGGTTTTATCATGAATTCAGAAAATGCCAAGAAGAAAACCGAATGTCCGGCACCATTGGGGTCAAGGCAACCACTCACCTGGTCCTTTTGCTGAAATATCTGGGGGGCAAATTACCCCTGACTGATTTTGAGCTGGATTTCGGGATTAAAGGAACTGCGGCCAATATGTTCAACAAATTGTTTGATTCGCTGGGAGAAGCCATCAATTGCCTGGCAAGGCCGGTAGACGCCATCAAACACCAGGCCAAAACAGTAACCGTGGGAACCAGCCGCATTGAAGAAAAAACCGAAGGGTTTTTGTTTGATTTTCTCAAATCAAAGAATTTCTCGCTATCGCAATTGACCATCAACAACATTATGGTTATTAAAAACCTGCAAAACATTATCTCGCAAATCAACGGAACCACCCTTTACCGAATATCCGGCATCAACCTGCTGGGGGAACCCACGGAAGACACATCTATTGAGCTGATCGAAAAAACCGGATCATCCGCGTCTATAATTTCCCGTTCCGAGCAGGACAAGCGACTAAAGGGGACCAAAAGAATCATTGTCCGTCGCGGAAATGTTTATATCGGCAAAGGCCGTAAAGACGACCGGAGTATCCTGGTGATTCCCCTGATTTCAAATGATCCCTCACGCCCAAATACCATTGAATTCCTGATGCTGTTAGACATCGGGTTCAACCCGGATGTTACTCTGGCACACAAAATCAAGGCATTAGGCGGTAAGCACGAACATATCAAAAATCTGGTTCAGGAAACCAATATCGTCTGGGAAAACAAATTTCTGGAACTGATGGATATGGCCGACTTGTTCGGACAGTCAGCGGAAAAAGTGGCGGAATCGATTATTGCAGAGTTGTCTTAATGGTACTGTCAAAAATTTTACATTTATTAACACTGACACTGACCGTTCGCTACGCTTATCGGCGGCATAATTTGTTTGCATACACATAATCCTCGTGATAAAGTGTATGCGAAACAAAAGTGCAAAGGAGGTGTTAAGTGAAACGTACAAATATTGTGCTTGATGATAAGCTTGTGGAAGATTGCTTAAAAGCGACCGGGATAAAAACTCGCAAAGCGCTTATTGATCATGCATTGCGGGAGTTGTATCGACATGAATCTCAAACTGAAATTCTTAAGCTCAAAGGCAAAATCAATTGGGAGGGTGATCTTGACGAGTGGCGGCAAGGTCGGGATATATGATAATCCTCGTAGATACGACTGTATGGATTGATTTCTTTGCAGCACGATCATTACCACACGTGGCGATTTTAGAGGATCTTATTGAACACAGAGAAGACATTTGTACCTGTGGCATCGTTCTGACAGAGGTTCTTCAAGGCATTCGAAAAGACACTGAATTCAGAAAAACAAGAGATTTGTTCAATACGTTGATTTGGCTTCCAATGCCTTACTCCGTCTTTTTACGTTCTGTAGAAATTTACCGAAAATTACGTAAAAAAGGTATAACTATCCGAAAGCCCTTAGACCGCATGATTGCCTCAGCGGCCATTGAAAAGAATATACCACTTTTACACAACGATAAGGACTTTCAGCCTATTGAGAAGCACTGTGGTTTAAAAGTGCTGTCATCAAATAAAAAAAATTAGCCACAAAATATCCGTCTTGTGCTTGATCTTTAACGTTGCCCAGTCAATCCAACTGACCAAAAATTTAAGGTGTTTTTCGCATTAGCGTAATTCTGAATAAAACATCGCGTTTTCAAAGTTTCTATCTATGGAACATTATTCACAGAAAAACACCTATGCTTAGTGTTCAAAAATCATTTTTCTCATTATGGAGAAACCAATGGAAAAAAACGCTCAACATGAATTCTCAAAAACCCCTTCTGACTTTACAAGCAAAAAAATCCGCTGCAGCGGTGAGCTGTATCTGCCACAAAATATTAAAAATCCGCCAGTGGTGATCATGGCCCACGGATTCGGTGCGGAAAAGGCATTCGGCCTGCCAGCCTATGCTGAAACCTTTGCAGCAAACGGCCTGGCAGTTTTTCTGTTTGATTACCGGTGTTTTGGCACCAGTGCTGGCGAACCCAGGAACTATGTGGATCAGGGTCGCCATATACAGGACTGGAAATCAGCCATTACCCATGTCCGATCCCTGCCCGGCATTAATACAAGCAAAATAGCGCTTTGGGGCAGTTCTTTCAGCGGTGGTCATGTCATCGCCACTGCATCAAAAGACCATGATATATCAGCCATTGTCGCCCAGGTGCCGTTTGTCGACTCCGTATCCACAACATTTAAGCTCGGCTTTAAATATCTCATGCAGGCCACACCCCATGCGATTCGCGATCTGTCCCGGGTCCTGACATTTCGTTCTCCTCATTATATCAAACTAATCGGCCAGCCTGAAGAATTTGCCGTCATGAACACCCCGGAATCATACCCTGGTTATAGTGCCATGATTCCTGAAGATTCCAAATGGGAAAACAAATGCCCGGCACGAATTCTTCTCCGGTTTGCGCTTTACCGACCCATTGCAATGGCACATAAAATCCTGTGCCCGGCACTGATCATGCTCGGGGAAAAAGATTCATTAATTGATGCCAATGCAGTGGAAAAAACGGCAAAAAAAATGCCAAAAGGTGAACTGGTTAAATACCCGTTCGGTCATTTTGATATCTATACCGGAAATGCATTTAAAAAAGCAGTGAAACATCAGACTGAATTTCTTCTGACCCACTTGATCCCTGAATAAACAAAAATTCTATCAAACAGGGTGTTGAAAAACGTCATGAGCGAAGACCAGACAAGGCAAAGTTTGGCGAAATAGCGGAGTTTATATTTATAAATGAGCATTTTGAGCCGAATTTTAACGCCGTATGGTCAAGCGCAATAGTTTTGCAATACCCTGTTAAGGAGGATGAGCATGGATGAAAAGAACTGGCACAAATCTTACGCTCCCGGAGTTCCACCGACACTAACCTATGATCAGACAACCGTTTCACAGGCATTATCACGATCGGCAAAGAATTTTCCAAACCACTCCGCCTTAAATTATATGGGCCGCATCATCTCCTATAAAAATCTCGAATCTATGGTCAATGCGTTTGCCAGGGTGCTGACAGAGATGGGAATCAAACCGGGTGATAAAGTCGCGGTGTGCCTGCCCAATATCCCCCAGGCCATTATTGCCAATTACGCCATTTTCAGAATCGGTGCAGTGGCGGTTTTGTGCAATCCGCTATACACGGAACGGGAACTGGCCTACCAGCTTAATGATTCTGATTCAAAGATTATCGTCACCCTGACGTTGCTGGTACCGCGTATTGAAAAAATTCAAACACAAACAAAAATCGAAAAAATCATTGCCTGCCATATCCATTCCTATCTCCCGTTTCCCAAAAAGCAACTGTTTCCGTATGTAAGAAAGGCAATGTATAAAAAAATCACGTCTTCTGAAAATATAAAAATTTTCAAGGATCTTATCAACGGTCAGCCAGATGGTCCGGTCGATGAGCAGAGCAAATGGGAAGAAGTCGGCGCGCTTTTATATACCGGCGGTACCACCGGGGTCAGTAAGGGGGTGATGCTCACCCATTCGAATTTAAGCTGCAATGTTCAGCAGTTTATCGCATGGTTTCCGGATTTACAAAAAGGCGAAGAAAGCCTGGTGGGCAATTTCCCGGTATTCCATTCCGCCGGATTTACGGCCATCCAGAATTTCTGCCTGTGGCAGGCTTATGAAATCATTCTGGTTCCCCGGCCGGAACCGGCCATTAATATTGAAATATTAAAAAAATACAAACCCACATTTCTTCCGGGTGTCCCCACTATTTTTGTCGGCCTTCTGGCGGAACCGGAATTTCGAAAATTGAATTTTTCATCGATAAAAGGATTTTTTTCGGGTGCGGCCCCTCTGGCGGCAGATACCATCCGGGACTTGAAAGAGTTGACCGGTGCGGATATGTGTGAAGTATACGGATCTACGGAAAACACCCCCATTGTTTCAGTCACCCCCTGGGGGGGCAAAATCAAACCCGGGACTGTCGGCTGTCCGGTACCGGATACAGAGGTTAAAATCGTTGATATCTTAACCGGTGAAGAAGAAATGCCGCAGGGCGAAACCGGTGAAATCATCATTAAAGGCCCTCAGGTTATGAAAGGCTATTACAAAAAACCGGAAGAGACCGCCAACGTTCTTAAAGACGGCTGGTTTTATTCCGGTGATATCGGCAAATTTGATGAAGACGGTTATCTGAGCATAGTAGACCGCAAAAAAGACATGATCATTGCCGGTGGATATAATATCTATCCCGTGGAACTGGATAATGTTCTGTTTGACCATCCTAAAATTTTAGAAGCCTGCACCATCGGTATTCCTGATAAATACCGGGGTGAAACGGTTAAGGCGTTTATTGTTCCCAAGAAAGGAGAACCACTCACAGAAGATGATGTCATCGCCTATTGTAAAAAAAATATGGCAGCTTACAAAGTCCCTAAAAAATTTGAATTTGTAGAAGAACTGCCTAAAAGCGCTGTGGGTAAAATTCTGAGACGCGAACTCCGGGATAGGGAGCTGGCAAAGACCGGTAAAAAATAAAGATTCTATTCCAGAGGGGCACAGCTTTGTTATTCCCAGAGCGCATGGTTTAATGGATTAATTATAACCAGCGCTCAATTTTCATAATCTTAATCATTATCCTAATCTTAATCTGCGTTTTAATAAAAAACACACTTCACTTTTAACAACAAAGATTATGATTAAGAGTACGATTACGATTACGAATTTTTCAAGGCAAAGTCATTTGTCTCAGATCTGATCAAAAGGACCAGATTTCTTAGGATAAAATTAATAAGGAACAACAATTGACAGCCGTCAGTACCATTCAATTTCAAAAAGCCATTAATACCAGCACGGCCCGGTTCACAGAACTTTCAACATCCGGGAAAAAAATTATCGGCTACTTCTGCACATACACGCCGGTAGAAATTATCCATGCGTGTGGTTTTATTCCTGTTCGGATCACCGGTGGACATGGAAACATTGACAAGGCATATCAGCATGTCCCGGATTTTATCTGTCCTTACATGAAACGCGCACTGGAAAAAGCTTTGACCGGACAATATGATTTTCTTTCCGGTCTTGTTCAGGGATATACCTGTGATGCCGCCTGCGGCATGGTAAATGTCTGGGAGGATGCGGTGGGACTTGAAATCATACATTCAATTCCCCTCCCCTATAATAATACGCCTGAAGCCATTAATTACTTCAAATCCGTGCTCAATGAATTCATTCAAAAATTAGATCGCATTGGCGCTAATTTCAGTTTATCCGCGTTAGATAACTCACTGAATCTGTATCAGCGGATTCGATCAATTCAGTACCGCCTTTATCAGCAACGTTATGAAAGAAAATCCGGTTTTACCGCTGCTGACTTTATGACCATCATAGATGCCGGTTGCCTGATGCCGCCGGAAGACTACCTGAAAATACTTGAAGAATTATCAACACAACTAACGGATGATCATGAAAAAAAACAGCGTCCGGACGTTCCTGTTCCGATACCTGTTTTAGTTTCCGGCAGCCTGGTTGAAAGACCAAAAATTTTGGATATGATAGAAGCATCCGGCGGGCGGATTGTCGCAGATGACCTTTGCAACGGTTTCCGTCAGATTCTCCCGATTGATGGCAAAGGAGAGACGCCCATGGACCGGCTGATTCATCGCACTATGAACCGGTTCCCGTGCCCTTCCAGAAGCCGTGCGGTGGACCGCAGCCACCGGCTCCTGGACTTATTGAATCAATCTGGCGCAAAAGGGGTTATTTTTCTGATTCAGAAATTCTGCACCCCGCACCTTTCTGATATCCCGATTCTCTCAGAATCCCTTAAAGAACAGGGTTATCCTTCTATCTTAATTGAAATGGATGAAACATGGCAGATGGAAGGGCAGATAAAAACCCGGGTGCAAGGATTTTTTGAAATGATTGGGAATAAAACAGGTTAATAGACTGAAGGTAGAAGGCTGAAGGTAAAAAATCCAACTGACTCTGCTTGAAGATTTGAAATGGAAAATATTTTTTGTCAATGACATAGCGATTATGAATGCAGCCAGCTTTTTAAATATAGGCCGCCAGGAAAAAAAATGGACAAAACACATAAATCAACCAAGCGATTAAAGACTGCCAGGGAGCTGCAGAAAGTCGTCACCGACTACTATGTTCAATGTTCAGAAGCTAAATCCCACGGCAAAACCGTCGGCTGGATGCCGCCCATGAACGGGGCCATTGAAATCTTTTACGCCATGGACCTACAGCCGGTCTTTCCGGAGAACTGGTCCCCGATCTGCGCGGCATTCGGATTAACACCCCAGAATTTTGAAGTTTCCGAACAAATGGGATATTCAAGGGATCTGTGCGGTTATCTTCGAAATATTACCGGGTATATCAACGGCCTGATGAATGATAAAGAATCCCCCTTCGGCGGATTGCCGGAACCGGATATCCTGCTGACCCCGGGTGGCGGGTGCGTACCGGTAATGAAAATATTCCATGCCATTGAAAAGCGATTTCCCAAGGCAAAAATCTTCTCCGCAGACCTGCCCCAGGTGGCGGTGGAAGAAATCAAGGAACATCATGTAACGTATG
>CAZQLG010000010.1:0-23828 GCA_964594105.1 uncultured Desulfococcus sp.
GAGATTTCTAATAAATCAATATCATTCCAAAGCTCTTGAGCCTCAATTAAATCAATCAAATAAAAGAGGTTGTAAAAAAACAAAAGCCATAACGTATTCTTTAGCTGTGTAGCGGGCACTATCTGAAATATTGATTTTAAAGCATCTACCCAGGTTCGACCGCCGCCGCCAGTTTTTTACAATTATTTATAAATATTAGCCGCCACCGAAATATGTAGCGATTTTTCTTTTACCGTTTCAAATCAGCCGGCTGAAAAACGCATAACGTTTTTTCAGCCGGCTAATTTGTTTGTTATCCCTCAGCCTCTTTTTCAAGCGCATCCAGTCTGTCAGGTTCTGAAACAGCAATATCCACAAGGGCTGTCGGGATGGAACTCTGCTCGCACATCGTTCTAATTTCTTTCTCCTGATCGCTGAATTCCATGATTTCGCGAATAGCCTCAATGTGTTCGAGCATCTCCTCCGTCGGAATATCCCCCAGCGCAGGCCCTTCAGCCTCTGCCTTTTTCAGTGCGGCCGCCTCTTCTTCCAGCCTTTGTTTTTCCTTTAACGCCGCCTCCATAGCCTGTTTGGCACCATCGATCGCGCCCTGGTCAACTTCCGCCATCTCGATTATTAATTCTTCAGAGACGTTATTCTCAAAAAGGTGCTTCACCTTTTCTTCGTTGGACTTGCCCGCAACCGCCTCGATCAGTGTTGCTACTCTTGCTCTCTCTGCGCGTTCATTTTCCATATCGGTGTTGACCTGTTTTAACTTCTCTTCTGTAATGTCCAACGAATTGGTGATCACTTCGGAAGCCACTTGTTCCTCAATGAGTAACCGGATACCTTCATCGTCGGGCAGGCCTTTTGCCTTGGCAATGAGCAGATCGAGTTTTGTCTTCTCGACAATCCGTATCACTTCCGGTCTGCGCTCGGCTCTTTTGAGTTCCGGCCAGGTCTTTCCGATGTCGCGAATGAGGTTATTCGTTACAAAATAAGGGTCAGCCATGTCTTCCAGTGTAAGTGCTGTGATCGCAGCGTTAAAATCCTTCATTAGGGGGCGTCCGACTTCGCGCATATCACTCACTGCCCATCTCAATTGAAGCATACTGCCCCCATGACGCGAAACATTGTAACCCGCATTATCAAGTTCACCTGCCATCCGTTTAATCGATGTTTCCAGGTTCTCCCCAGAGAAATCCTGAGAATCGAGTTCAAGAAAACGTTCCTCGATTAATAACCAGAGAGGCTTTTTTTCCGTTGCTTGGCTTGTTGTCATTTTCAAATCTCCTTTTAATAATTTTTACTGATAATTGATGGCCGAGCGAATCCCGCCGGGGTTTAAGATGCCAATATTTTACAACATTTTATATTAAGAAATATCAATTTTTAAATTATAATCCGACAAATAAATATTTTCAATTAACGAATTTTAAAAACCAGCCTTCCCTTAACAGACCCTTTGGAAAGAATCACCTCACCGGAATGGATGGCTTGAACCACATATCCGGCAACAGGGTCTTTTTCCCTGCAAATTTTGCCGTTAATGATTGCCATACGTTTATCCGCGTCAGCCGACCAGGAAATGGCCTGAAGCTGTATGGCGGCATCCTCGATACGATCAACCAAAGGTTCGCTCTTGCTGGCGATCGGTCTACCGGCAATTGTATGATCCGGTAATGACGAAATGGGTGCCACCCTGACGCTGGTATCCGGTTGAAGAGGGGCTGCCGGGTTTTCATTTTCTTTAACGGGCTGAATCTTTTCATCTTCCGCATCCGGTTGCACGTCTGGGGTGGCCATTATCGGTGAAAACGGGTCGGCACGGTTGATTACATCCGGGGATTTGACCGGGTCCACCGTTTTGAATGAATCTGGGGCATGGACAGAGACCGGCAGATCAGCCGGCATTTGCTGCGTATACGTTTTCACCAATTTTTGATCTTTTAAAAACGCTGCCGTTGACTCCGGAGCAGAATGTTTTCGGACAAAAAACATGACCCCGACACCGGTGAGAATACATAAAATCAGTACCATCAGACCTGGAATAATCATAGATTTTGTCTGTTTGCGGCGCTGATTTCCTGTATCTTCCGATAAAGGCGCTCCGGCATTTGCAACCGTTTCCTTCTCCAGCTTTTTTAAAGCCTTTAAAATGGCACTCACGTTCTGTACTCCAAAGACAGATAAATAGATAGATAGTGGTTAAACGAAAACCCACAGGCAATAATTTGTTGGGCTTCGCCCTTTGGCAACACCTATTCTGGTCTCTTTTGCGTTATTTCCATACCCGTGACTTCATCGGGAATTGTCATCTGCGCCCACAGGTGGGGAATCGCCAGCGATTGCTTCTCATTGTACAGCACAATTTTGGTTAACGGCCCCACATACCCGTCAATGGGAATACCGTGCCGGGCCTGAATGGCTTTGATTGCCATCCGGGTTGCCAGATCGTATGTCCCGCTGATTTGAATATGCTGATACCCGATATCTCTGAGGTGTAGCTTTAGCGTTATAATCGATTCTCCCGGGGCATCGACAGGGATGGTTCCCTGATAATTATAAAAATTTTTCCAGAAAACAAACCCTGAACCGCTCCAATTCTTAATCACCTGTGCATATGGAACGGAAATAACCGTTAATGTGTCCGTACCGGAAAAAATCATTGCATCCGGCGTCACTTTAACCACAGTCAAATAGACCGGACTGCCGCCCAAAGGACAATTAAATTTTAAAATCGCCGGGATATTCAGCCGCACAATTCGTTCCAGATCTCCGCCAATCGGGGTGGCAACCATCCCGCTGTGCTGTGCGGCCAGAGAAAAAAAAGCGAAATCATCAAAAATGTTATTGAACGCCGGGTATTTTTTTTTACCAATGCCCCATATTTTTAACAGGCTTTGCCATGATGCGATTTTTGAAAATGTTATGCGGTTATCAATCAGCAGTTGCTGAAAGTCCATGGACGGCACATCGTTTTCGACGTCATGTGCCGGTTCATCGACCCGGCGGTTGCCGACAGGTTTTTGTTCCGATTCGCCAGAAAAGCCGGGCGGGGCCTGCTCTGTTTCAGACGCAGACAATATTTTCCGGGTTTGAACGGGTATAACCGTTTTAGGAGAATTTATTTTCATTCCAATAACAGTGGGTGATGGTTCTGTTAACGATCCCTGAAAAATTATGTGCCGCATATCAAAATGAAAAAACAAACCAATCAGGAGAACGATACATAGGGTTGAAAGGACAACCCATTTTTTTGCGTTTCCTGTCAGGCGATTTTGATGGATGCCCCCACGAGCGGCCAGTTCCTGTATGGCTGACATTGCAATCAGGCCGGACACTTTCAGGCGGTGACGTCCAAAAGCGGTGAGCAGCGAGCGGTCACACGCCATATTGATCAGCCGGGGAATGCCTTTTGAAAATTTATAAATCCGCCGGATCGCGCTTTTGGAAAAAATCGCCGCTGACTTTTGGGACGCCACTTGAATACGGTGCGCAATATATTCTTTGGTTTCGGAATATGTCAAAGGTTTCAGCCGGCAGCTTAATGAGATACGCTGACCCAGCTGCCGCAGTTCGTAAGAGTCCAGCATCTCGCCCAGTTCCGGCTGGCCCACCAGGATAATCTGCAACAGCTTGTCTTTGGTGGTTTCAAGATTGGACAAAAGCCGGATCTGCTCCAGCACATCCCGGCTCAGGTTCTGGGCTTCATCAATTACAAGAATTACTTTTTTGCCTGCCGCTTTTTTTTCAATCAAAAAACCATTCAAGGCATCGATAAGGGCTTTGGTGGAATGAAGGTCTTTTGAGATGCCGAATTCATCATTAATGGCTTGTAAAAGATCAACCGCGTTCATCCGGGGATTGAAAATATAAGCAGATTCGGTATCCGCATTCAAACTTTCAAGAAACGTCCGGCACAGCATGGTCTTGCCCGTACCAATCTCGCCGATGATTTCAACAAACCCTTCCCCATCGGTCACCGCATAACGCAAATGGGCCAGGGCTTCTTCATGACTTTTACTTAAAAACAGATAATCCGGGTTGGGGACCAGTTTAAATGGACGTTCTTTAAATCCGAAAAAATAATTATACATCAATGACTGCCTTTAAATGCCGGCAGATAAATAGATAAAGTGGTCCCGACGCCCGGGACAGAGTCAACGGAAATCTCGCCTTTATGACGCTTTATGGTCGCATAGACAATGGTCAATCCAAGCCCGCGGCCTTTACTGGAAGATCGCTGCCGGGTAGAAAAATAAGGGTCGAATATTTTTTTCAATTTATCCTCCGGAATCCCAACGCCCGTGTCTGATACCATAATTTTAACATAATTTCCATGGACTAAGGCCAGCGTTCCACTAAAATAATTTTTCCGGCATATCCAATTCTCAATACTGACCGTCACGGTTCCACCGCCGGGCATGGCCTGTTCAGCATTGGAGATCAGATTTCCCATCACCTGATACATTTGGTCATATACATAGGGAACATGGTAAAGGCCGCCGGGAATGCAGGTTTCATAAAAGAAATGCGTATCCGATGAAACGCGGGCATTGATCACATTCTGAATAACATCGGCAATGGGATGCGGTTTTAAAAAAGATGGGGCACTTGCGGTGAGTTCAAGAAATCGATGAATCAGCTTTTTTGCCTCCATGCATGAATTCATAGCGCGTGTGAGCTGATTTATTTGGGGGCCGTTGGCAGTTTTTTGGGCAAGCTCAACATTTCCCATGATGCCAAATAAAAGATTGTTGAAATCATGGGAAACCCCGCCCGCAAGAGCGATAACGGCCTCAAGCTTCTGTGCCTGCTGCAGTTCATCGGCTAAAGCCTTTCGTTCATCTTCCGCACGCTTTAATGCACTGATGTCTTGTATGATTCCCTGGTAAGCCGTTATTTCCCCATTTGCATCTTTTACCGGCATCGCGGTTACCAGGCATTCAATAATGCTGCCGTCTTTTCTTTTCATCCGAACGGGATATCGATGAACCAATCCTTCTTTTGCCAACTTTTCAGTAAATTCTTTTCTCTGTTCAATATCTTCATAAAGGTCCAGAACCGAAACGGTGAGCAGGTCTTCTTTGCGGTCATATCCGAACATTTCCAGGGATGCATCATTAAACTCTCTGGTTTTTCCCTCCATTGAGGTGATAAAGACGCAGTCCCGGGAAGTTTTGAAGAAATTCCGGTACTTTTCCTCGCTTGTCCGAAGCGCTTTCTGGATCTTGTGTTGTTCGGTAATATCTGTGGCAAAACCAATCAGCCCCGCAACACGCCCGTTCTCATCCGCCAGAGGGACTTTGGATATCTGAGCCCGGCGTTCACCTTCGCGTGTATGATAAGATAACAGCACATTGCTTTTCGGCTTTCCGGAATTCATGACATCGACATCATCCGTCATCAGTTGCGCAATGGAATTGGGGGCATTATGGGCAACGGTTTTTCCTTCAAAATGAATTTTCGGATATCCAAAAATATCGGCAAGCGCCTGATTGACATAAACAATTTTACCATGAATGTCCCGACAGTATACCAGCTCCGGAATACAATCAAAAAACGCTTCCAGCAACTTTTGGCGGCTGAACAAATTTCTCACCGAATTTTCGATCAAATGGTTTGCCATTGCACTATTTTATGAAAATAAGGGTTTATCAATATTGCCACTCAATCAGGCAGTCCCGGACCATGGATAGTTTCAAATAAATACCATTGAAAATTTTACCAGAAAACAGGTTACAATAAAAGCCTAAACTTTCTTTCTAATTTACTGGTATAACTGTCTCATCGGAACGATACGCTTTTTGCAACCGATTATCCAAAATTGGCGTATCTTCTCAAAAAATTCAGGCGGCCCAGATATTGTTATATCTTTAGCATTCGGGAATGTAAAAAAAATAAATCCCGATAATGAGACACGGAACAATAAAAACCAGATAGCGGATACAACCGTCGGATACGGGTTTTTTATTTTTTTTCACCCGCTAAAATGGTATAGAGACTATTTAAAAATCAATCAAACAAAGAAAATACATAAAAACCCATGATTCAGATCACAGATGACCTTTCAATTGCCGAAGAAGAACTGAAATTTTCGGCCACGCGAAGCAGCGGGCCGGGCGGACAGCATGTCAACAAAGTCAACACCCGGATCACCCTGTGGTTTGACGTGGGAGAATCACCCAGCCTGACGGTGGCGCAAAAAAACCAACTCCTGTCGCGCTTAAAAACCCGTATCAGTAAAGATCAACGACTGCGGGTCATATCCCAGCGTCATCGCAGCCAGGTTGCCAACCGGATGGCGGCCATTGAACGGTTTACGGAATTACTAAAAGACGCGCTGACAGTCCTGACGCCACGAAAAAAAACAAAAGTATCAAAGAATGCCAATCAACGGCGAATCGATGGAAAAAAACATCACAGCATGATCAAAAAACACCGGGCAAAGATTATTCCTAAAGATCATTAACGGTAAATCCCTGACTTATAGTGGTTCGCAAATGAAGTGATACATTCTTTACCTTATATTAAATGAAATGGTATCAATCCATGTGCTATAAGCTATAATTATTGGTTGGGCGAAAACGGGAGAAAATATGTTTGACGGAAAAAAAATTATCATCACCGGCGGATCATCCGGTGTCGGCAAAAAACTCGCACACCTTCTCATAAAAAAAGGGGCTCACCTGGCACTGATTGCCAGGGACGAAAAAAAACTACTGGCTGTTAGAAAAGAACTTTCAACCCCTGCTTCGACCGGCCAGATGATTGAAATATTTCCGTGTGATGTCGCTGACAGCAACGCCGTTGAAAAAACATTTAAACGTATCATAGAAAAGAACGGAATCCCGGATATTTTGATCAATTCCGCCGGCATTCTCAGGGAAGGGTATTTTGAAAATCAAAGCCTTGAAACGTTCCGGGAAGTCATGGATATTAACTTTTTCGGTACACTCCACTGTACTCAGTCCGTGCTGCCCTATTTCAAAGACAATGGCGGCGGCAGAATCGTCAACATCTGTTCCGTGGCCGGTTTAATGGGTGTTTTCGGCTATTCCGCATATTGTGCGTCAAAGCACGCGGTGACAGGACTGACGGCTTCTCTACGGACGGAACTCAAGCACCAGAGCATCACATTTCATATTGTATATCCGCCGGAGTTTGATTCACCCATGGTGGATGAAATCAACACCTACCGCAGCGAAGAAAACAGGATGATCGCCAAAACCATTCCCAAGCTTTCGGCGGATAAAGTAGCCGATGAGATCATCAAAGGAATTGAAAAAAACCAATATGAAATTACCCCCGGAATCGCCACCCGCATTGCTGCCCGCGCTGATAAACTTTTTCCGTCGATCGGACGGGCGGTGGTGGATTTTAAAATCAGCCGGGTTTATAAAGGGCCTGGAAATAAAAATCATTAACTTAAGTGATTTTTAAAAAATGAACCGCAGAATGTCGAATCGGAAATATCGAATTTTGAAGTATTATTTGGATTCAGCAACGCCCACCAGATATCGCCATTTTTTTTAATACACTGATAAACGATATCCTGGGAAATAGGCTCCCCGGCAATAATTTGTGATAATCTTTTTAAAAATATTTTTTGGCTTTCTTTGGTAAAAATCTCAACCGGGGCCATGGCCAGCAATTCTTCTTCCGTGTAACCGGTCATACAAATAAACTCATCATTCACACGGGTGATCGCCGGTTTTTAGAAGATATTCAAACAATATAATACAGTTAATTTTCAGAGAGCTTAAATTTTTTTGTGCAATAATCCCAAATCCGATTATACATCCACTCCCCAAAAACCGTTCTTTCTAACCCAACAGAATCTGCTTGACGGAAAGAATATTCGGCAAGTCTTTTATTTCTGATAGCACCAGCTCATCCACGGGTGTATCTATGTTCACCAGGCAGACCGCCCGGTCATCCCGGCGGCCGAGCTGAAACCGCCCGATATTGACATTATGCTTGCCGAGAGTGGTGCCCACATTCCCGATCACCCCCGGATTGTCAACATTCTGGATCACGATCATGGAACCGTCCGGTATGGCATCTAAATAGACGTTTCCGATCCGGACCAGGCGCGGATATTGTTTCTCAAAAATGGTCCCCCAAATTTCGTCCGGTTTCTCGTCGGTGGCCTCGATCTTGAGTTTAATCAGGCTGGAAAACGCGCTGTCGGCATTCGTGACCACCTCTTTAATACCGATCCCCTTGGTTTTTGCCATTTCCCGTGCATTGACATAATTAATCGGCTTATCCGTAAACGCGCTCAGCAACCCTTTTAGCAGCGCATGGGTCACCGGCTTCATGGCAAGCGTTGCAATATCACCGCTGTAATCAATGGTGAGATCATGGGGTGCCCGGATCAACTGGCCCATCATGGAACCCATTTTTTCAGCCAGATCAAGATACGGCCTTAACCGTTCCATTTCTTCCATGGAAACAGACGGGAAATTCACCGCATTGGTAATCACGCCTTCCAACAGATACGCCGACATCTGATCAGCAATCATGCGTGCGACATTCACTTGGGCCTCACCCGTGCTGGCCCCTAAGTGCGGCGACAAAATAACCCGGGGATTTTTTAAAATTTTCAAAGAAGCATCCGGGGGTTCTACGGGAAACACATCCAGGGCGGCACCGGCCACATGACCGCTTTCAATGGCATTGTGCAGGTCATCCATATTCACTACTTCTCCCCGTGAACAGTTGATAATCCTAATTCCCGGTTTCATTTTTGAAAGGGTTTCAGTGTTGATCATATTCTTCGTTTCTTTTAAACGGGGGACATGCAAAGAAATAAAATCCGATTCTGTCATCACGGTATCATATGAAACCAGATTGACGCCGAGTTTTGCGGCAGCTTCCTTGCTCACATAGGGATCGGATGCAATCACTTTCATTTTCAGCCCCCTGGCCCGGTCAGCGACAATACTGCCGATATGTCCCAGACCGAAGATGCCCAGTGTTTTTCCGGAAATCTCTACACCGCCCAATTGTTTTTTTTCCCATTTGGCTTCCCTTAACGATGCGGTGGCCTGGGGAATGTTTCTGGCAAGGGACAGCATCATGGCGATGGCATGCTCCGCCGTGGTGACCGTATTGCCGCCCGGGGCATTCATCACCACTACCCCTTTCCGGGTAGCGGCTTTTAAGTCAATATTGTCCACCCCGATACCGGCACGGCCGATCACTTTTAAACGAGGCGCATTGGCCAGAAGCGCTTCTGTCACCCGGGTCCCGCTTCGCACCGCCAGACCGTCAAATTCCCCGATTATTTTGGACAATGCAACAGGGTCATTGGTTTCCTTATTATTATCCACAACGACTTCGATTTTGCCGGTGGCTTCAAGTATTTCCTTTGCAACCGGTGACATGGTGTCTCTGATCATTACTTTAAACATAACAATTCCTTTTATAAAATTCAATGTTGGGCGTTCAATGTTCGGTGTTCGTCTTTTTGTTCCCTTCTACCTTCCACCTTCTACCTAATCCCCTAATTCTTACAGACTATTTTTATATCCTCAGATGTTCCGGATGCCAGTCTTTCAAATGCTCCCCCCAGCCCGTTCAAATCCGTTGTGCTGGTCACCAGTTTTTCCACATCAATTCGTTTTTGTTTTATGTAATCAATGGCTGTATCAAATTCTTCCGGAAGATACGCCATCACGGATTTTTGCGTAATTTCACGGGCAGCCGCCACAATCGTCAAAATGGCCTGGGGTTGGGCATTAATGCCTGCAAGAATAAGACGCCCGTTGGGTTTTAGCATCATCAACGCCAGGTTGATACCTGCATCTGCGGCTGATGTTTCAACAACCACATCAAACCCACCCCCTGTTTTTTTAAATACGTAAGAGGAAAAATTCGGATCGGAAGGATCAAAAACATCATCTGCATCCGCGTTTTTTTCGGCAAAACGTTTACGGAACGCACTGATTTCCGTTAAAGCAATATAAGCCGCGCCGCTGATCTTTGCCCAGGCCGCACACAGCAGGCCAATGGGCCCACCACCGCTGATCATGACCGTATCTCCCGGGTGGATACCGGCCGCACGGACCGCATGAAGCGCCACTGCCGCCGGTTCAATCATAGCGGCCTGAACATCATTGATATCGTCCGGCAGTTTTCTCACCATATCCGGCCGCAGCTTTAAAAGCTCTGAAAATGCGCCGGCACTGTTATTCCCCGGGATTGACCGCTTTAATGCCTTTAAACAGATATTGACATGACCGGCCCGGCAGGCGGCGCATAACCCGCAGGGATCCAGGGGCAATGCCGTGACCCGGTCACCTTTTGCCAGGTCACCCCGATTCCCCGGGTCCACCACAACTCCGGAAAATTCATGCCCCATGATCAGGTCATATACCCCGCCCATCCCCCTGCCCGCATGCCAGTAATGCAAATCCGACCCGCAAATTCCGCAGGCCAATACTTTTATGATGACGTTCTCACCGTCCGGTTCCGGCGCTTGGATGTCCACTAATTCCAGTTGTTTCGGACCCGTTAAGTTTACTGCTTTCATGTCACTTACTCCTAACTTGTGATTAGATTTTCTAAAATGGATCAATAAAAAGTCCAAGTTTAAGGCGCGCAAATTCTGAGGAGAGAGGCGTACTTTTCGTACGTCGATCCGACGAAGAATGCAGCGCAACGCAAAAATTGGGCTTTTTAGGAATTCATTTTCATTTTTTCTACCCGGCACAACAATGCCTTAATCGGCACCGACGCCGTGACCGGGCACAACACCTGATCATCGGTCAACATGTTGATATTGACCCGCTGCCAGCCATTATCCACACCATACCAGTATCCGTGCGGAGAATGCACCACCTGTGGATGAATATCTTCATAATACCGGATTTTGATTTCGACTTTGCCTCTGGGAGAAGCCAGAAAAACCCATTCGCCCTCTTCCATGTTTAATGATTTAGCGGTGTCCGGATGAATTTGAAGTTCCGGGTCCGGGGACTTTTTATGCAGGGATTCTATATTACGATGCGAGGAATGATAATATACCAGATTTCGGCCACCAGTGGTCAGTATCAGGGGAAAATCTTTCCCTAACTCCGGACTGGCAACCGGGCTTTCCGTTGGTTCCCTGAACACCGGCAGCGGGGATATCCCCATTAAATTGAGATAATCGGCATACAGCTCCACTTTACCGGAAGGAGTGCGGAAACTGCCTTTTGCTTCATAATTTTTGTACGTGATCGGCGTTGAATATCTTCCTTTTTCCTTAAATCCCTCAAAGGTCATGCCCACTGGCTCCAACCGGTAATCCAGGGTTTCTTTCACAGACTGCCAGAATCCGGTCAAACCCATTTTTTTGGCCAGATCAATTAAAATCTGTTTTTCATCCCGGCATTCAGGAATCGGATCAACGGCTTTCTGCTGGCAAAACACATGATTTTTCATGAGCAAATCTTCCACATCATCCCGCTCGGCCCAATGAGCCGGCGGCAAAATCACATCCGCCAGCGCGGTAGTGGGCGTGTGAAAATAGTCCACTGCAAGTAAAAAATCCAGTTTCTCCAGAACCTGCACCACACGCTTAGAATTCGGATACGCACACACACTGTTGTTGGCAAACAGTCCAAGGGCCTTCACCGGATAAGGCTTTTCGTCCAAAATTGCCGGCCAGACCACCTGGGGCGGGGATGGGATGGGGATAAACTCGATCAGCGGATACGTATCAAGTCCCAGTTTCTTTCTGGCCTGTTCTTTGGGCAGATTATTGTAGGCACTGTAATCCGGGCCGTAACAGCTGCGCTTTCCCGTGGGCGGCCGACAGTTCAGATTACCGCCTTCGACCTCCAGATTACCGGTGATGGCGCTTAAAATGGTCAAAGACCGGTTCAGGTCAAATGAGTCATTGGCCTGGCAGACGCCTCCCATTCCGGGACCGACACTTGCCGGTGTGCTGGTAGCAAACGTTTTGGCAGCCGCTTCGATCTGATCTGCCGGGATCCAGGTAATCTCAGCACATTTTTCACTGGTAAACTCAGCGACATGGGCTTTTAACCGGTTAAATCCGACGGTCCAGTTTTCAACAAAATCATTGTCATACAGGTTGTTCTCAATAATATAATTTATAAAACAAAGTGCTAAGGCAACATCGGTTCCCGGCCGGATCTGCAGCCAGTGATCGGCTTTTTTTGCCAGATTCGTCCCCCGGGGATCAATGACAATGAGTTTAGCGCCGTTCTTTAAGCCTTCTCTGATATCGTGCATATACAGACCCGGCCAGGAGGCCTCTGGATTGTGGGCCCAGAGCAGAATACAGGATGATGCGGCATAGTCCGGATCAACAAGCCCAAAACCGCATGTAGCGGCGCTACCCATCACAATGGGACCACCACTCATATTTGATGGCGCCATAAAATTCGGAGATCCGAACACCGACAGAAATCGATTGAGATAAGGGGCCATCCCGCGCGTGGTACCGGACCCGAAAACAACGGATTCCGCCCCAAATTTTTCACGGGAATCCAGCAGTTTTTCAGCAATCACGGCAAGCGCATTGTCCCATGATGTTTCTTCAAACCGGTGGATCCCTTTTCTGCCGACACGCAACAACGGCCGGGTAATCCGTTCCGGGTGATAAATAATTTCCATGGCCGCCCGTCCCTTTGGGCAAATATACCCGTGGCTGAAAGGATGGGTTTTGTCGCCTTTAATCCCTGTCAGCTTTCCGTCTTTGACTTCCAGCAGCACCCCGCACCGGGAATGACACTCAAAGCAGATGCTTGGAATTATTTTTATTTTATCGGTCATGTTATCTGTCCTTTCATTTAAAAAGATGGCTTTGTAAAAAGTCCCTTTTCCACCACAGAACGCACAGAGAAAAGACTTTATTTTAAATTATTTAACTCCGTGATCTCTGTGTTCTTCGTGGTTATTTTGCTTCCAACGAACCAAGCCAAAAACTGTTTGAATTGATTGACAAGTTCGTTATTGATATAGTGGTTAAGTTCACATGAAATGTTTTTTACGAAGCCGTCAAATTTGAGTTTGCAACAAATGCCGGGCGACCTCAATCATGCCCTGATTATACCGCCGAATCTGGTCATCATCCCGGTCATCCTCTATGATAAACGTTCTGAAATGCCGCGACCCTTCAATCATGGTCATGATGATTTCGGCAGTCTGTTCCGGATCTTTTATGGCAATCTCCCTGTGATCGATTAAATATGTAAACTCCCGCATCAGAAACTTTTTAAATATCCGGTACAGATCCCTGACTTTGCCATGGATTTTATTGTTTCTGAAACTCACCGCGAGAACCGCAAATGAACCGGCAACATTAATTTTCTCATAATACTCCCGGCTCCAGATGGCTTCCAGCAGTCTTGTCAATCGTTCTTCCGGAGCAAGATCCTGCGACTTATACTTCTTTAACAGGCTGCCGTACTCATCAATCACATAATCCACCAGGGCCAGGGTCAGGTTCTCCTTATTCCCGAAGTAATGCAGAATCAGACTGGGATGTATTTTCATGCGCTTTGCCACCTTTGCAATGGATGCGCCTTCAAAGCCTTCCGCCAGAATGATTTTATAAAAATGTTTGACGATTTTGGGCTTTTGTATGTCCGCGTTTAATCTTTTTTTCATTTTTTCACATTTTGGCTTGTTTGAATGTTGATGCCCATAAAAAAAACGTCTTGCATACCAAATGAATAATTGAATGAAAACCCACACTTCGAAACTGTCATTACGAGGCGTGAGGAACGAGCGACGAAGTAATCCCCTGCAATTAACCTCTAACTATGAGATTGCTTCGGTCGTGTCCGTCCCTGCGACGCCATCGGCGTGGCTCGCAATGACAAAATATTCATAATTGAGAGACTTTCCGTTCAACCACAAATTAAATGCACTGGTCCAAAGCATCCGCAACCTCATCCCGGATCAGGCCGGCACTTTTAGTCAAAAACCCTTCCAAAGCGATTTTATCTTTTTGTCGCCCAATCCTGCCAAGTGCCCATGCGCACATGGCACGAACCCGGTCATCCGCGTTTTCCTTAAACGCACGAATTAAATCGTCGGTATACATGGGATCACGGGTATTGCCCATGGCCCGTGCCACATTCATTCGCCACCGCCACAGGTCATCCGAAGACATGTAAAACATGTGGGGCCAAATTTTTGAGTCAAAATACGATTTATCCATATGCAGCAGTGCGGAAAGTTCAAAGGCATCTGATTTGGCAACGACCTTCTCATTGACCGGAAGATCGGCTGACAGCCAGGCACTGTTTCTGGGGCAAACATCCTGACACCGGTCGCACCCGTAGATATAGATTCCCATAGGTTCTCTGAGTTCTTTCGGCGTCAGATCCTGACCAAAATAGGTCAGATATGAAATACATTTTCTGGGATCAATGGTACCGTTCCCTTTCAGGGCCCGGGTCGGACAGGCGGCAATGCAGGCGTTTTTACACCAGTCCGGACATCCCATTTCAAAAGTGGGCTCTCCGGGATCAAATTTGTGATTGATCACCACGGCAATGGGCAATACCCAGGAACCCTGCCGAGCCACTTTATTGGAATAAAACAAGCAGTTTTTCCCGAAAGTGCCCATTCCCGCACGTGCGGCCGCCACCCGGTGAGGGAGATTAAACGGCACCTTGGAGTCAATACCGTTATCGCGCAAAAAACCTCTGAATCCCTTGATTCGCTGACTCAGCCCGTCTTTTGTCACCCGGTCATCGTCTAAATAACAGCGCCCGAAATGCCCCTCCATGTGCCTGGGATACGCTTGCCTGAAATATACTTCCATGAGGACAATGACTGTTTGGGCATCTTCCATGATTGCCTTTGGGTCGGTGCCTTTCATTAAATCGAGTCCCACAGCCTCGGCCCACCCGTATTCATCCTGCCGGTCCGCTAAAAATTCCCTGTGTGTTTCAAACGGCTCCGCCGTGGTAAATCCCACATCCTCAAACCCAAACTCTTTTGATTTTTGTATAATATCTTCTTTTAAAACCATCGATAATTCCTATTAATTTAATTAATTATAACTTTTTTAAACCAGAACAATTAACTGACCATTCAATTAATTATACTGCCAAAAAACCATCTGTCAATCAGGATTTTATCCAATATATAGGAACAATAAAGCTGCCCCCCCTGACATGCCAGAATTGGCCAAACAGGGAAACCGGGCAGAGAGGGCGTTCAATGGCCGGATAAAACAAAACCGATTGATCATTTTTTAAAAATATACGTTTGCCATTTGATAATAAAAAAGATATATTAATTGGTCAAATTACACAGGCACTAAACGAATGATTCGTAAGCGGTTTCAGGACTGAATAATCATTCCCCAAAAAGGCGGCCCCATACATGTATTATTGTATTTAAATCGTTAAATATTGCCCATATTTTAAGTTTTTACTTGACAAAAAGCCTTGATCTACATTTAATATATAGAAATAATTAAGAATTCTAAGATAATAGTGCAAAGATTTTCCATATGATTTAAACGAATAGGTCGATTATGGATAAAGAAAATAAAAACTATGAAGATGACCCGGACTATCTTGAAGATTTTGATGATACTTTTGAAATAGGCATTCCTATTGAAGAAACCATGAGCACTCTGCAAGGCAGTGAATCCCCGGACATTGAACCGGATCAAAAGACTGAGGACGCTGAAAAGCACATCGAAAAAAATATCCCTGACGAGGCGTTGTCCGGACCCTCCCCTTTTGATGAAATCAAAGACCAGCTTTCGGACCTCTCACAGGCGTTTGACAACAAATTAAAATATGATGAACATAAAAATAAAATCATTAACGACCTGCATCAGTCACTCCAGGAGTATCGGGAAGGGCTGGTCAAAAAATATCTACACCGCATTATTACGGATATGATCAAAGTTATTGATGATATGCGAAAATTTGCATCACATTACAGTGCTGAGCGATCCCTGGATGAATCCCCTGAAAAGTTGTTAGAATACATAGTGAATATCGCCTCTGACCTTGAAGATCTCGTTTCATGGGAAGGCGTTATACCCTTTACATGCAAAGAAAATATGGTGGACCCTTCCCGTCAGCGCATACTTAACAAAATTGAGACGGATGATCCGGCAAAAGACAAAACAGTTGCGGAGCGACTGCGGCCCGGTTACGAGTGGGACGGCAAAGTAATCCGTCCTGAAATGGTGTCAGCGTATATATATCAGACGGAGTCAACTGCGGAGGATAATAATAACTAATGACGGAACAAACAAAGCGAATTTTCGGGATTGACCTTGGCACAACGTATTCATCCATCGCCTATGTCGATGAATACGGCAAAGCAGTCATCATCCCAAATGCAGAGAATGAACGCGTAACGCCTTCAGTTGTTTTTTTTGACGATGACAGCATTGTGATCGGTGATGTGGCCAAAGAGAGCTCCAAGCTCTATCCCAATGAAGTGGTCAGTTTTGTAAAACGCTCCATGGGGGAACCCAATTTTATTTTTCTGAACAATTCGGAAGAATACCGGGCTGAAGAAATATCCGCGTATGTGTTAAAAAAACTCGCCCAGGATGCAGAGCAGTATCTTGGCGAACCAGTTACCGATGTGGTGATCACCTGCCCCGCATATTTTGGCATCAATGAACGGGAAGCGACCCGTAAAGCCGGAGAAATCGCCGGATTTAACGTCAGGCATATTATCAATGAACCCACTTCAGCAGCCATTGCCTATGGGTCGCTGGATTCCAGTGAAGAACGGGTTGTACTGGTTTACGACCTTGGCGGCGGCACATTCGATATCACAATGATTGACATTCGCAAGAATTCTGTGGAAGTCATCTGTACCGGCGGCGACCACAACCTGGGCGGCAAGGACTGGGATGACCGGCTTGTTGCACACATGGTCGATCTGTTCCAGAATGAAACCGGGACGGATGAAGACATTCTTGATGATCCGGACACGTGGCAGGATCTCCAGCTTTCAGCAGAAAAAGCGAAAAAAATTTTAAGCCAGCGCCCCAAATCCCCGATTTCTGTAACGCACGGGGGGGAACGCGTCAAGATGATTATCGAACGTGAAAAATTTGAAGAGATTACCGAAGATCTGCTTGAAAGGACCATTGAATTTACGAAAGAAATGCTCGAAGAGGCCAAAAACAAAGGGTATCAAAATTTTGACGAATTCATACTGGTCGGCGGAGCCACCCGAATGCCCCAGATAATAAACCGAATTGAAGAAAATTTTTCCATCACCCCAAAAATATTTGATCCGGATGAGGCGGTGGCAAAAGGGGCTGCGATATACGGCTGGAAACTGAGCCTTAATGACGACCTGATTGAACGACTGTCCCAGAAAGCGAACAAGCCCATTGAACAGATTGATGATATTCCGGTAATGATCGAAAGCAATGAACTTTCCGCCCAAGATTTTAAAGAAGCGGCCCAGGAAGTTGCTGATAAAACAGGCTATACGCTACCAAGCATTGAACGGTCGATGCTCAAAGTCAAAAACGTGACCAGTAAAAGCTTTGGCGTTGTCGCTCACACGCCGGAGAATGATGAGATTGTATTCAATATTGTCTTAAGAAACACCACGGTTCCCATTACCCTGAAAAAAAATTTCTACACTGCGGTGATGAACCAGAAAACCGTTTTAATCCGTATCATGGAAAGTGAGACAAGCCGCGTGGAAGTACCGGTGGACCATGCTGTTGAAATAAAGACCGCCGTATTAAATCTCCCGCCAAACCTGCCGGCCGACCTGCCGATTGAAATCGCATTTACTTTAAATGAAGAAGGCCGACTCCATATAACAGCAATGGAAACATCGGCGTCACAGCAGATTGAAGTGATGGTGGATACCGCATCCGTAATCCAGGGGGAAGATCTGGAAAAAGCCATTGCCAGGTCCCAGAATCTTATTGTCCATTGATTATTTTACAATATTTTTCCAAGATCACTCAAACAGCCTTTTTTCAACTGAAAAATTATGTTTTCTATTTTTCACTTTCATATTATCTTGAAAAATTGTCCCTCATTGAATAAATATTCATTTCTTGGATCTCGTTCAATACTAAACCATATTACCGTTAAAAACATAAATAGTCACTGAGCAAAACCTATGCAACGCGAAAATTATTATATTATCCTTGAACTCTCCGTTGATCCGCCTGAGAAAAATTTTGAGATAATCGAACAAACCATCCAGAAAAAAAAAGCGGAGTGGAGCCGTCTTCGCAACCACCCGACAAAAGGTCTCCAGATACAAAAATTCATCAATATGATTCCGGATATCCAGCATGTCATGCTTGATGAAATCTTAAGAGACAAAGAAGCACAGGCCGCTGCCGAATTAATTGAGGCCGGAAAAGAAAACAAAATTTTAGAAGTTGATGGACACATCGACATTCTCATGGGCAAAGGCTATATTTCCAAAGAGGATGTTGTTCGGCTTTCCGAAATTCACGGTCTTTCACAAAACGAGATTAATACCCGGATTTCTGTTAAAAAAAATGCCGAGTACGTTCGAATTGATCAACAAATCAGCCTTCGGATAGAAAAAGGATATATCACCGAAGAGGAAGTTGGCAAAATTGCCAAAAAAAATGCAGTAGACCCTGATGCCGTCCGAAAACGTATCCGCTGCCCCATCATAAAAAACGAAAATGAGGCAAAGGCCCTCACCATCCGGCCCCTTGACAAATCCATTGAAAAAGCAATCAACGACAACCTGAAAACTGTCGGGAAAAAATCTCTTTATGATTTACTCGGGCTACCTGAGACCTCGGACCTCAATGAACTCCAGGAAAAAGCCGGGGAAAAAAAGAAAGCCCTGACTGAAGTTGGCAGAAAAGATGCGGTTGTGACAGCGAGCCTCACTCTGACCGGACACTGCCTGACAATATTTAAAAGCAATGAAACCCGAATCGCATACGACGTCAGCTTAGCAAAGGCCAAACTTTCATCCATTGATTCGGATATTCATATTGCCGCGATTAATAATAAAATTCGGTATGAATATTTTGACGCCCTGATCAATAAAGCCATGAAATTCGGCATGGACAAAAAAGAGGCTTCCAGCTATATCCACTCTTTTTGCCGGGAAAAAAAATACCGCATTGAACAACATCCCCAAAAAAAGCGTCTTTTTTTTATTGCCGCTGCAGTTACGGGTCTGACAGCAATCGTCATCATTGCCGGGCTGCTTGTTTTTTCAAACATCCATCAAAAAAACATCCTCAAATTCGAATACCAACAGCTGGTCAAAAAAGTGGCCGACCAGACAGAACCGAATCAGAAAATTCGATTGTTAAAAAAATATGTAACCACGCACCCTCAAAACGAATTTAGGGTTGATGCAAAAAAACAAATCAACCAGATCAAATTTCGAATCAACTCAAAAAAATTCAATCAAATTTTAAAACAGGCCGACCAGTTAATCGCAACCAAAAAATTAGAAGACGCCCTTGCTCTCTATAAGCAATTTCCAGCCGAGGGATTGACCAAAGAACACAAAAAAACAGTCGATAATCAAATTAAAGAGATTTTGATTTTAATTGATCAAAGAGATTTTGAAGAACTCACCACCGTCTCGTTTAAAGGTGAACCAGATCAAAAAATCAAAATTTTTCAAAAATATCTCAAAACACACCCGAACGGGATCAACAAGGACCAGGTGCAATCGTTAATAAATGAAATAAGTGACGAATATTTCATTTATATAAAAAAAATGCTGGTTTTTTATGAAAAAAATGAGAAATGGGAAGATTGTGCCCGGTTATGCAAAAGCTATATTGATATCTATGACAACAGCAATTCCGATCGATTGAAACAGCAGCTTCTGAAATACCAGGAAAATATCCGGAATGAAAAAATCTATATCTCCCTGGTCGAAAAAACAGAAACACAGGGCACCAACTATCATGCCGCCGCTCAAATTTTTAAAGATTTTCTGGAAGCTTATCCGGAATCATTGATTACAAAAAAAATTGAAAATAATATCAACCGGTTGAATAATTTAATATCCATTCAAAATATAAATCAGGCCACAGATGCCATGCGATTAAAAATTGCTACAACCAAAGGCCGATTTATTGAAAAGCATCCTGGGGTGATCATGGATACTAAAACCGGACTCATGTGGAGTCTGCTGGATTCCGACAACACAAATCCCGACATGTGTCTTACGTATGAGCAGGGTAAAAAATATGTTAAAACCCTGAACACCGGCGGCTTTCATGACTGGCGCCTGCCGAGCCCTAAAGAACTAGCGGGCCTTTTTAAGGAAGCGCCCGCATTTCCTGTAATCGGGAAAAAAAATTACTGGACATCCGAAAGTTACACCGGATATTCTGACGGATGGCAGATCCAGGTGGCAACATTTTCATCAGAAAACGCATCCCAGTGGGAAGTTGTCAGAAAAAATGCTCTGGCGTGCGGGGCTGTAAGGGCAGTTCGAAAGCCTTAATCCGTATTACCGAAAACCGCTTCATATAACAATCCAATCACCGGCTCAAGAAACCCGGCCGAATTGATCGTTTGAATCATACGGAGATCTTCGTGATCATTTTGAGAAATCAATTTTATCGCTTCACTTTGAATTGAAAGCATCAATTCTTCTGCGCCGACGGCGCTCCTGAAAATCCGGGTCAATGCCATACGCACATTGCTCGATCGTTTCAGGTTCATCATATCCAAACTCTGACGCAGCATTTTCGCATCTATGGTTTCCAGCTCCTCAATGGCTTCTTCAGCCGGAGATCGCGCAATGGTGCTTTCTGCCTCATCAGAATCAAATACATCGGTCATACTTTCTTCTTCGTCCTCAACGAACGGAACCTGGACCTCCGTCATATCAGGCGCATCAGTCCCAATGACAATTGTTTCATGAAAAAATACCGATTCATCCATACGCACACTTGCCGTATAAACAAAGCGACCATTCCCGGATTGCGATTCATGGAATTTACTGATATCGGCAACACGAATCTCTTTGACAAGGGCATCCCACAGTTTATCAATCTCAGACTGCCGCTTCTCAGGATCGGGCTCTTTTGTTTCAAAACACGCTGTTATCGCATTATCATAAGTTTCTATATAGATATAAACTGTTTGACCGGACCCAAGGCACACCCGGAATGATCCTGATAGTTCCAGAAAATCAGCAGACCCTGCCTGAAAACTTTCCCTGATTATGGCGACCTTATCGTCTAATGTCTGGTTCAATTTAATAACCCGTCATTTTGCTCCGTTTCAAGCAGCCGGTGATTTTAATTTTGCGTTAAGGACACGACATTAATACTTATCATTAAAGACTGCCTGCCACAGCAAATCAACAATCGGATCAAGAAATCCGTTAGCGCTTAACGCCTTAACCGCTTGAAGTTCTATCCTGTCTTCCGGCGTTACAATTTTTTTAGCTTCATTTTGGATTGCCTGTTCAAGTTCATCCACTTCCGTTGCACTGCGAAAAATTCTGGTCACGGCCAGCCGAACGGCGCTTGATCTTTTCAGATTCATCATATCCAGGCTCTGACGCAGCATTCTTGCATCAATCGTTTCCAGATTTTCAACCGCCGCTTCCGCAAGCGATTTACCAACTTTCAGCCGGGTATCCTCGTTTAAGTCAAAATCAAGTTTAAATTCAACGGCATCATCAACTGCCGGGTCAGCGAACAGCTCGCAAGTATCCAATAATTCAATGGCATCTTCGCTAATCTCAATCGGCTCACCTTCAGAATATCGCTTTTCCAGTTCCAGGACAGAATTATAAATATACACCCCGCCAGCTTCTCGTGACATGCGAAATGGATCAATGCTGACGATTCCATTCAATGCAGCGGCAAGCAAATTCTGAGTTGATTCAACAACCGACTGCCTTTTAAGCGGGTCTGACACCTCAATCTTTACCCTTGCGCGAATTTGGCCTGGATTGTTTGATAACGTAAATATCTCAACATGATATCCGTTATCAAATTTTATCCGGATATGGCTGTCTTCCCCAGCAACCCTGAATCCTGCTGCTTGCAAAGACGCCTTGATGACAGTTACGTTATCTTCTATTTTCTGATTCATCAGAAACCCAGACACTCCCAAACAATAATAGTCGACTGCAAACCATAGAAAAACCTGCTGCCAACGAAAACACGGAAGCTTTAGATTCCACCTATTTCTCACATAATTGATGGCTTCGTAAAAATCTTTTCATGGTGACGCATCACCATGAAAAGATTTTTACGAGTTTGTCACATTTACCATCATGACACCCATAAATTAATCAGCGCCAGCACTTTACCGCGTACCCGTTTAATTCCCGTCAACCCCCGACGGCCAGAGATAATAAAACCCCGCACGATTTAAAACACTTATATCTGGAAGCCCCAGATCAAACAAAGGGGATTTAAGGTTGCCAATCCTTGACTGGGTATTATACAAATTATCGTCCGGGTATTCAACACGACGATATACAATGACCTGACTATTTTTATCCAGACCGGCAAGCTCTTTGGTACGGGTGAGCACTTCATCAATATAACCGATTTCATCAATTAATCCAAGCGTTAATGCTTCGTCAGCAAGGTATATACGGGCCGTGGAAACATTCTCCACTGCTTCAGGACTCATTTTCCGGTGCTCGACCACCAGATCCACAAACCGTTTTCCAAGGGAATCTGTCAGGCCTTGAAAAATTTTTGCTTCTGCTTCAGTGGCCTTGCGAAAAGGAGAGCCCATATCCTTGTTTTCTCCGGACGTATTCGCTGTAACCCCCACACCTATTTTATCCATCAATTCATACAATTTGGGCTGCAAAAAAATCACCCCTACGGACCCGGTCACCGAGGTGGGATGCGCCATGATAAAATCCGCCGGAAGTGCGATGTAGTAGCCTCCGGAAGCGGCGACATTCATAATCTCAACTGTCACTTTAACACCGGTCCGCTCTTTAAACGACTTAATTTCATGGTACAAAATATCACTGGCTGTCACTGATCCGCCGGGAGAATCAATTTTAAAAAGAACCGCTTTAATGTCCGGGTCTGCTTCGGCCAGCTTCAGCTGAGAAACAATATCCTGGACCATGCTGGGTTCAGTAAAAAGAACGCCTTTACTGGGAATATCGGAGATGATCCCATACACCGGTATCATCAGGACCTTTTCTTTTTCATCCCCTTCAAGAACAAACTCTTTTAAAGGGTCAGAGGCGTCCGTAAATAACTTTAATGTAGGGAACACACACCCATTGATCAAAAGGCCGACAATAAAAAAAAGTATATAAAAATATTTAGTTAACCTCACGTTTTTCCTCCACTGAATAAATATTCGATTTTAAACGGATAAACCCCAGCTTGTATTACTCTTTTAAACACTTACAATAAAATCAAACACCGGTTTCCGGTTTTGAGTTTTGGGGCTTGACTTTTCCCTGCTTTCGCTTTTTCCGGACGGTATTGCATCATAAATAAAAAGAATACTATATGGATTAATAAATCTCAAGCATGAATAATGAAGCGGCCACGGTAAATTTTTTCTAATCGGTAAGAGTGAAAAGAAATTTTATGATTAGCCGCCGACCCACGCAGACAAACGCAGATGCAAATACAAATTATTCGGCGTCTGTCTGTAATGCTTTTTTTTAATATTTATTACGAAATTAAACATATATGATGGGGGTATTCACCTTGAAAAGATAAGCCGTCTGCGTCAATCTGCGTGGGTCGGCGGCTAATTTATTGTTTAAAGGGGGAAGCGACACGGTGGTTTCCTTCAATAATTTGGGGCAATAATTTGGGGTCGGGCCAAGATAACCGGCTGCATTTGTCGAGTAGACCGGCTTCTCCTATGAAAACAAAACATTACAAACGA
>CAZQLG010000011.1:0-13195 GCA_964594105.1 uncultured Desulfococcus sp.
GTTTTCTAAACCTTGCATGGAAATGAATCAAACCCTTTTTGTTATTTGAAAATTGTGCTTGTGTGAAACGGGATATCCCTAACCCGGATAACCCGGAAAAGTTAAAAGTGAACTAAAGTTTGAAGTGAGTCACGCCAAGGCGTGATTATGGATACCGCCTTCAGCCTTTTCAATTTTTATGTTAAAAATGATCACGCGTTTTGCGCAGTCCATAACTTTAGACTCTTTAGATCACTTTAGTCACTTCGCATTTTTTGAGTTTTTAAAATATTTTGCCAACAAAACACAAAAATCAGAGATAAAAAACTAACCAGGACTTTCGCATTTCTTTTACGGCCGCCACCCACCCGCCGGTGTTGCGGATCAATCCGGCGGGCGGTCAGGTCAGTCCGTTTTCTCTTAATATTTTACGACGTTCAATGCCGCGCGCAATGATATGGTAAAACGCACCGGCCGTGTCGATACGGGATTATTTTGGCATGTATGAATCTTTATCACACAGAAAATCGTTCGTCAAATTAATAAGTTAGGGATGCCTCTCATGAATGAAATGGGGTCACCCATTTCTTGATTTAAAACGTTGGGAGATAATCACGCTTGACATTAATAACGCGATGCGTTAGTATCATAAATATGATTAGATCATTTAAATGTGCTGATACTGAAAAGTTGTCAAATGGAATACGTGTTAAACGATTTGTTAATATTGAAACAGTCGCGCGTCGAAAATTGAGACAACTCGAAATTGCTGATCACTTAGACGATTTGAGAGTGCCACCTGGAAACCGTCTTGAAGCGCTGAGAGGTAACAGATCGGGCCAATTCAGTATTCGAATCAATGATCAATGGCGGGTCTGCTTTCGTTGGAATGATTCGGGAGCAGATGATGTTGAAATCGTGGACTATCATTGAGGTAAATGAATTATGAAAAAACTCAATCCAATTACCCCAGGAGAAATTCTTCTCGAAGAATTTTTAAAGCCAATGGGGCTAAGTCAGTATCGCTTAGCGAAAGAAATAAATGTTCCAGCCCAACGGATCAGTGCAATCGTTAATGGGAAACGGGCCATTACCGCGGACACAGATTTAAGATTGTGCCGTTTTTTCGGTCTGTCAAACGGATATTGGTTACGGGCTCAGATTGCTCACGATACCGAAGTCGCAGAATTGGCGCTTGGGCATATACTAAAAAAAATAAAGCCATGGACTACCGTTGTGGCCTAACAATCGCATTCACTCTGCCGCCCAAAGCCGTGGCGTTTTTCACTTTTGCCAAGCCCCCGTTGGCTTTGGGCGGCAGGTGATGCTGGGCGTTATAAGGATACATCTCTTATAGACTCTTCTCGCAAAACCATTAGAATAATAAAGAATCGGTACCGGGTCTTGAATTGTGAGTTGTTTCAAAAGAGGCTAAGAGTCGCGTCTACATTCTTGACAGATTGCACCGACAGGAAAACGGCTCCGGGCCTTAAGTTGTAGCTTATTCCAAAACTATGGATAAAGAGTTGCTAAGCAATTTCAAAAACCCAGCTTTATCGATACAAAAATATTAAGAATAAAGACCTCTTCTTTTAAAGTGAGTGACCCCGATGACACGATAAAAATTTAAAATCCTCCCCTATGCACAATATGAAACAGTACTATCAGACAAATTTTAAGGCATATCATAAACGGACTTTTTTTGTAGATCCCTCTTTGTTTCTTAATCCGTTTGTCAACGCGCTTTCCCAAAACGCCTCTGTCCTGGACATCGGCTGCGGATCCGGCCGGGACCTTCTATGGCTTAAAAACCAGGGTTTTCAAGTCACGGGATTTGAACAATCCCCGGGACTGGCAGACCTTGCCCGGAAACATGCGGCCTGCGAAGTCATTGAAGGCGATTTTGAAACCTTTGATTTCACCACTTTTTCTTTTGACGCGATACTGGCTTCCGGCTCCCTGGTCCATTTGCCCCAGAATCGCCTTTCCCAGGTTCTCGAAAATATCAAACAGGCCCTGAACCAAAACGGCATTTTCTATATTTCATTAAAACAAGGAGATAATTTTCGAACCGATCAGACCCAAAGAATCTTTTATTTATGGCAGGAATCTGAATTAAAAGAGCTTTTCAGCACCCTGAATTTTGACATCATTCATATCTCAAACACGGAGTCCGTTATGAACTCAAAAGAGGTGTGGCTGGGGTATGTTTTAAAATGCAACCACCTGAAATAATTTAATATAAAGCATACGCATACAGCCGGATTCACGCGTACCGCCGGAATCTATTCAGTGAACTGGCGTGGCATTGGCGCAAAAAATTTATTCCTACGCTGTTTAACAAAATTAAAATCCGATTTAATAAAGTTAAACTCTTCCTTGACCTTAATAATATTAAAGTATAATTTAATATTATTAAAAAAAAGAAAAGGAAAAATATGAAAGAATGGCTTCCCGAATTATCTGAAGAGGACCGGGCATTTATTAAACGGTTTATTCTTGCCTCCGGGTCATTAAAGGCGCTGGCAAAACAATATCAGGTATCATACCCCACATTGAGGATTCGCTTAAACAGATTAATTAATAAAATCAAGGTAATTGATGATCCGGAAGCCGAAAATCCGTTTCGGATGAAAATTCGAATGATGGCTGCGGAAACACGAATTTCAACGATCGTGGCAAAAGAAATAATTAACGCCTATGAGAAAGAGAAAAGGGGGGAAAAAAATGATTGAAACATGGTTTGATCCTGGACTGTCCTGGATACCCGGAACTTTATTAGGGGCTATTGGCGGTGGTATTGGCGGGCCTATAGCTGGTATTTTTGCTCCCAGGGGGAAGTTTAAAAATCAGGTTTTGGGGTTTTATTATACGATACTGGTAATCAGCGCGGGGCTGTTTGTTGCCGGTATCGCCGCATTTATGTCAGATCAACCCTATGCCGTGTGGTATGGGCTGGGATTTCCGGGATTATTGTGCCTGATTATTTTCGGCGTTTTGCAGGGGGTTGTTTCAAAGCGTTATGAAGAAGCCGAGTTGCATAAAACGATGGCGGAAGATCTTTAACCCGGAATTCTCATGAGCCGAAGCAATTCCGCCAATCCGACACCGGCGCTTGAAAGGTGTGCGGCTGTAGAAACACTGATTTAATTTAATTCTTTGTATGTTCTCAAAAAGCTCGGTTATAGCCAGAACGTGATGTAGCGAAAACCTTTAGGTTTCCATTTAAAATGGCGGTCTAAAGACCGCCGCTACATGGTTTCACCATCAATCTAAAACCAACCTTTTGTGCCCTGACTTATTGAAAGGTTACGCTGATTCCTTTTCAAAAAACAGCCCGGCTTCTACAAGTATTGAAATTGCAGAAGCCGGGCGTTTTTATTTTTGTAAAAAAATCAAAAAATAATATTAAAAATAATATCCAAAATTGATGTTGATTCGGGTGTTGCGGTTATTGGATGATTGCCATCCATCGGCATTGTCAACCATAGAACCACCCATAAACGGCATATTTTCTGCGGAAATAATATCAATATAGGTATATACCGGTCCGGCGGAGATCATGCAACCGACCACATTCTGCCAGGTTTGATCCCAGTCTTTGCCCTCATTATCAGCCTGGATAATCGTATTGTCGGAATAAAAGGTCAGTTTGGAGATGGGGCCAAAATCCACGGGCAGTCCGTATGCCACATTAAACGTTCCAATCTGCGCTTTCATCGGCATCCCCCAAGCATAGCTATAGGCGCCTCCATAAAGCACATCTTTTTGAGCCGTATCCGGGTTTTCCAGATCATATTCATACTGAATCCCTTCCAGCTGAATGTTCCATCGCCCGTAATTTCCGACCATGTGTACGGCACCTGCCCAGTGGTCGCCGGTTTCAGAGGTGTCACTATTGCGAATACCGCCATATTCACCGGAAAAACCAATTTCCGTTGAACAGGTGTCGCTGTGTGTAAATGTATACGCCAACCGGATATTGCCCTGGTTGGTTTCTTCATTGTTCTGGTCGAGGTCTTTATTGTCCTTAATTTTATTGTCCAAGCCATCGAACGTATCAGGATATTCATAATTCAAAACATCCACGGAATATCTGCCGGCATCCGATGGAGAGCCCAGTTCACCGTTTTTGTAAAACGCCAATGTAAGACTTAAGGGGCCGTCATTATAAAGTGCTTTGATCCCCATATCATAGTCATCTTCCAGTCCCACATAATAGGCGCCGGAAAACCAGAAGTTATGAGATGCATATGGCTGAATGCCGAAGGGAACCTGGTGTACGCCAATCTGTGCCTGCCAGTTTTCATTAAAATTATACCCGATCCAGCCATGATGAATGGTCTCAAAATCATATTCCGGATACCATCGGTACTCGGCGGATAAAATCATTTCACCGATTTCACCATTTGCACTTAACCGGAAGGTGTCAAAGGCAAAATCGCCGCCCTTGTCTTTGCTGGCTTCATCCCAATCCTTATAACCGTATTGGACACGAAGGGCACCGCCGATGTTAATACCGTCTAAATCAACGTCTGCCATAGCGGGGGCTGAAAAGCATAACATGCCGCAGATTAATAAATAAAAAAAATAATTCATGTACCTCATTACTGTAACTCCTTTTCTTATAAAATAGTTAAAATAAACAAATTTCTTCACCGCTTACACTAAAAACAATACCATTTTGAGCGGTTGCCGATTCTGCAATCACTCTATAAATTTTAGCTAATTTTATTGTATTCAAAACAATTAATCTAAAAACGTCAATAATATAATTTAAAGATACAAGGAAAAATGAAAATAATCTTTTTAAATCAAATAAATTTTAACTGGAAAAAATTTACCTTGTTCATTATATCTCCTTTATTTTTGGTACTTTTTACGGAGATATCTTTTAATTGATGTTGTTTTTAATTTGACATCAAACTATTTTTAAAATAATTAATATATTTTTAACACAAAGAATTAAAACTTATTTTATTGGAATGCAAAAAATGCCGAATCATGAAAATCCTATGGAACATACGATTAGCGATAACGTTTTGATCGCACTTAGAAAAATTATTCAGGCCATTGATCTGAACTCAAAAAGTCTGGTTAAGCGCGTTGGCCTGACAGGCCCTCAACTGGTCATTTTGCATTATATCTCTTCGGTGACAGAAATTACCGTTGGAGAAGTAGCCAAAAATGTCAGCCTGAGCCAGGGGACGGTCACCGGCATTCTGGAAAGAATGGAGAAACACGAGCTGATTGTCAGGCAACGAAGCAGCCAGGATAAACGGCGAGTGATGGTTCAAATTACCGAGTCCGGCAGACAGCTTTTGGCCAAAGCCCCGCCGGTGATGCAGGAGAGTTTTCTTGAAAAATTCAGTCAGATTCAGCACTGGGAGCAGACTATGATTCTCAGTGCGTTGCAGCGTCTGGTTGTCATGATGGGTGCCAAATCCATTGATGCGGCACCATTTCTTTCCGCAACACCAATAGAGGTCGTTGAAACAAAATCAGCGGCGGCAGATGATTCGTCATTGCCATAATTGAGTTCCGATCAGACACAGGAACGTAAAGGTATTATAAAATGGATAAAATTGTCGTAGAAAATCTATTTAAAATTTTTGGGCCCCAACCGGAAAAGGCTATGGGGATGATAAAAAAGGGGCATGACAAGGAATCGATACATGAAAAGACCGGTATGACGGTAGGGGTTAATGATGCCAGTTTCACCGTGCAGGCCGGGGAAATTTTTGTTGTGATGGGCTTGTCCGGATCCGGAAAATCAACCATCGTCCGAATGCTCAACCGTTTGATCGAACCCACTGCCGGCCGGGTGCTTGTTGACGGGAAAAATGTAACAGCCATGAAACCGGATGAACTCGTTGATTTCCGCCTTCATACCATGAGCATGGTGTTTCAGTCGTTTGCCTTAATGCCCCATATGACGGTGCTGGAAAATGCCGCTTTCGGCCTGGAAATGGCCAAAGTCGATAAGGATAAGCGCAAGGAACGGGCGCTTCAGGCTCTGGAACAGGTGGGCCTTGAAGGATGGGCGGATTCTTATCCTAAAGAGCTCAGCGGGGGGATGCAGCAGCGGGTAGGCCTTGCCCGGGGGTTGGCCGTGGACCCGGATGTTCTGCTCATGGATGAAGCGTTTTCTGCGTTGGATCCGCTGATTCGGACGGAAATGCAGGATGAACTGGTCAAGTTGCAGGAAAAGCATAAGCGGACCATTGTCTTTATTTCCCATGATCTGGATGAGGCCCTTCGCATCGGGGACCGGATTGCGATTATGGAAGGCGGGCGCATTGTTCAGGTGGGCACACCCGAAGAAATCCTTCAAAATCCGGCAGACGATTATGTCCGGGCGTTTTTCAGGGGCGTTGATCCCACCAATGTCATTTCCGCCGGTGATATCGTCAGGGATACCTATCCGACCATTATCATCACAAAAACAGGTAGTCTGCGGGCGGCTCATGAACTCCTGAGCAGCAGCGATCGTGATTTTGCGTATGCCATTGATGCACAGCGGCGGTTTCTCGGTGTCGTTTCCTCCGAAGGTATTCAGCAGGCCCTTGAAAATGGGGCAAAGGATACGCCTCTCTCCCAGGTATTTATCAAGGATGCGCATCCGGTTAAATTAGATGACTCCATGCAGGATATTCTGCCGGACGTGGCGTCACGGAGCTTTCCAGTGCCGGTGGTAAATGAAAATAATGTATACAAAGGCGTGGTTTCTAAAAACCGGTTTCTCAGGACGCTCCACCGAACGGAACAGAAACGGACCGAAGAAGCTGAAGAATTAGAGGCCCGGCAAGAAAATTAAATATTGAAGCTTTATTGTGCCTGCACGAGAAGCAAGGAGATAAATTATGTTTGAATATGGTGTTATCCCTTTAGATATATGGGTATCACAGTTTGTAGACTGGCTGGTAAACAATCACCGGGATATTTTTCAGGCCATTAAATGGCCGATTGAACAGACCCTGATCGGGTTTGACGCCGGCCTTAACGCATTGCACCCAATCATCGTGATTGCGGCTGTCGGAATTGCCGCCTGGCGGTTTTCAGGGTTTGGCCTAGCCATTTTTTCGATAGTTTCAATGGTATTTATCGGGTTGCTCGGACTGTGGGCGGATACCATGACCACCCTGGCCATGGTGCTTTCTTCAGTCGTATTTTGTTGTCTGACCGGTGTTCCTTTAGGCATATTAGCGGCCCGCAACGAAAGGTTTAATACGGTTCTGCGCCCGATACTGGACGCCATGCAGACCACTCCGGCATTCGTTTATCTGGTTCCCATTGTCATGCTTTTTTCCGTGGGGAATGTGGCCGGTGTTCTGGCAACCATCGTTTTTGCCATGCCCCCCATTATTCGCCTAACCAACTTAGGGATCCGGCAGGTTCACCCGGAACTGGTGGAAGCGGCCCAGGCCTTTGGCGCCACGGAATGGCAGGTTCTGGTTCGTGTTCAAATTCCTCTGGCCAAGCCGACGATTCTCGCCGGCCTGAACCAGACTATCATGATGGCACTTTCCATGGTTGTCATTGCAGCGCTCATCGGTGCCGGCGGGTTAGGATCTCCGGTCCTTCTCGGATTGAACACCCTGGATATCGGGCTTGCGGTCGTTGGTGGGTTGGGAATTGTGCTCATCGCCATGGTGCTGGACCGGATTACACAGTCCATGGCCCAAAAGAAATAAACGATTGCCGATCTTACAGCATCTACAGCGTTAAATTCTTATCCGCATAACTGACTATAGCGGATAAGAATTTGCCTTGCACCTGCGTCAACCCAGCAATGTCCGGTTAGGTTTTTGCATGTAAGTGATATTCATTTTGTTCTTTGAGATTATAATTTATATCAGGCGAGCTGTGTGAATTACGGATTTCATTTTGTATCTGAATGCGCAATTCTCTTACCCGTTTGATACTGACGGTTTCATTATGATTTTTGTGGCAATAAATAGCAAGCAGCAGATACGTTATCAGGCCCCCAAGGATCTGAACCATAAGGCCATATTTGCTTCTGGCAATGAGGTGGTAGACACGAAGATGGCGTTTCCACCATGCAAAAAATGTCTCGATATCCCATCTAAGCTTATAGATTTGTGCGACTTCTTCAGCGGTTAAATCCCGGCGATCTGTTGCTATCCAATAATCCACATTTGCGACGCGATAACCAACAAGTCGAATCTGTTTTTTTGTCTGGGTATTGTTTTCAACGGTGCCCAGAAGAACCTCGGCATCATAAAAAACGATGCTGTCAGGAATTACCTCATTTGCCTGGATGCTAGTTTTTGTAGTGCTGGCTTTAATTCGTATAACAAAGCTTTTGCCCTGCATTTGCAATGAGTCAAAAAGTTGATGGTCCTGATAGCCTCTATCGCCGATACCTGTCTGGCCTGGTGAAAGTATTTGATCGACAAATGGTCTTTCGGCGCCTTTGCCGTCTGTAAGAAAAATTTTACTGGGGATGCCCTGGTTTACATTAAAACCGACATGAACTTTTGCTTTTTTTGATCCCTTACGGTAATCAGCCCAGCACATTGAAAGCACAGAATCAATTAGAGAGCCATCGATCGAAATAAGCGCACCAAGCCCGGTATATTTTTTAGGCAAGGTTTTGCCTGCTTCGGCACTCAGATTTTGGAATACGTATTCAAGCTGTTCGAGACCTCTATCATTAATGGCTTCAAAAAAGCTGCTTTTCTTAATGCCATCTTTTGGGGCAATGTTGTTACGAGCAAAATCATCTTCTTTTAGAACTTGAATAAGATGGGATCCTGACACATGTTCCTCAAGATGAAAAAAAATTAGAGATTTTAGCTGCTCTTCAAAAGTCATTTTTAGCGGTCTGTACCCCCGGGATTCAAGTGGCGGAGCCCCCGGGAGAATTTCTTTAATGGGTTGAAATAAATTGTCAAAGGATGGCGAAGGACATTTCTTTCGGGACGGTTCAAGCGATCGAGGCATTGTATAACTCCTTGCAATAACAGTTAATATTGCAAGTCGCGAAAAAAGTTTTTATCTATTTGTCAAGAAAAAAAATCGCCATCGTGTAATTTTTTTTGAATATTTTTAAGCTCTTATGCAAGAAATGAACCAGACGCTACTGGCGTCAACCTCGACAATCGTTAAGTAGATGAAAATTATTTCCACTTTTTTGTGTTGGGTTCAAATTTTAATCCTCAAAATATAAATACTTATTTCTCCGATATAAACAGGAGCTATAATTTGGCCGCCCGCCGTGAATGTGGAAAAATTTGTTGGTTTTCGTTAGACACGAAATCAAAAGATTTGAATATTAATGAAAATCCCAAAAAACAAGGAGGCAACATGAAATTAATGGCAAAGGCACTTTTTTTAGTGTTCGTATGTGTGGCACTGCTGGCAACCCCTGCCATGGCAAATGACAAACCTGGCAAGGGAATCACATTAAAGCCGGCGCGGGCGACCTGGAATACCGGTTTTTTTCAGGAAGCACTGGTTCGCCGGGGGCTTGAGGAATTGGGCTATAACGTTGAAAAAGTAAAAGATCTGGCAAATCCGATTTTTTATAAATCCGTTACGTTAGGAGATCTTGATTACTGGACCAACGGCTGGTTTCCGATGCATAATAATCAATTGCCCAAAGACTTTGATGAAAAAGCGGAGAAAATTGGTTATGTTGCCAAGGCCGGCGGTCTCCAGGGGTATCTGGTATCCAAAAAAGCCGTGGAAGAGTTTAATATTAAATCATTAGATGATTTCAAACGACCTGAAGTGAAAAAAGCGTTTGATAAAAATGGTGACGGCAAGGCCGATCTGACCGCCTGTCCTCCGGGCTGGGGATGTGAAAAGGTGATTGCCCATCATATGAACGTCTATAACCTGGATGAGCATATTAATCCGGTCAAAGCTTCCTATGAAGCCGGCATGGCTTCTGCTCTGGGCGCTTATAAAAATGGTGAACCGGTTTTCTTTTATACCTGGACGCCCAACTGGACGGTTTTCAAGTTTCAGCCAGACAAAGATGTCATGTGGATTAATGTGCCTGAAATTATGCCTGATGAAGCACAAGCAACAGCTGTGGAGCGGATGACGGTATCCGGTGTCAAAGGCGCTGTTTCCGATCCGGTCAAACTTGGATTTGTTGTTTCTGACATTCGGATTGTTGCCAATAAAGAAATGATCGCAAAAAACCCGGCAGTCAAAAAGTTCTTTGAAATATTTACATTGCCGTTGCTTGATATCAACGCGCAGAATACTAAAATGAACGAAGGCCAGAAATCCCAGAGATATATTGAACAACATGTGGATGAGTGGATTGCCGACAATCAGGACAAATGGAACGGCTGGCTGACAGAGGCTCGAAACGCGGTAAAGTAGAATAAGGTAGAAGGTATATAAGGCGGAAGGCGTTTAGTGGTGTGAAAATTGCCGCCCGCCTAAGCTGGAATACAAAAAATGGGGTATATATTTGTCCGGGGTCACATGTCAGTGGCTTCGGACAAATCTTTTGGTGTGATAAAATATATTATCTTTTCGGATAGTTATGGCTTTGGCGCCCCTCGTGGAGACCAAGCTCTACAGGACGCTGAGAATCATGGTCAGTTCCCATCATTCTGTTTTTTTTGATTGACTTGTAAAAAAAGTATGTGTCAATGATTCATTTTACAAGCAGCGAATGTTTACCTTTACTTTTTTTGGAGCCGTCATGGGAATTTTAAATAAATTGTTTGGTATGGAGAAACCGGAGAAGTCCACACCCAAACTGGGACGCAATGATCTTTGCTGGTGCGGAAGCGGAAAAAAATATAAAAAATGTCACATGGAATCAGATGCCAGAAAAATGTCTCGTTCTTTGGCATCTACCTGCACCACCCGTTCGTGAAGCCGATAGAAACAGTGCCGGCGGCACTGGACAAAAAGTACAAATAGCAGGGTCGTCCTCCGTGCCGACCTATCAAATAATGACATAACGCAATCAAAAGGGATACCCAATGACGAAATAGATGCGGTGAAATGTTTCAAAGGGCAAAGAAAAAAGTTCACCGATCTATATCAATTGGCAAGGCACTCAAGTCCTGAGGAACGAAGCGTACGAATGGTCGTTGAGTGACGAAGGACGCCGTGCAACACAAAATTTGGACTTTTTAAGAAGCCCTTTGCTATGAAAATATTTTTTCAAGTATAACCTTGGTCACCATATACGTCGGCCGGATGCCTTCGGCTCCCATTTCACCGGCCGCCAGGGTCTGACCGCTGGCCAGCGGATTATCAGACGCATAGTAAGCATAACGGACCTTCACGTCTTTGGATATGTGCCCTTTGATGATGGCGGCACTGATGGCGCGCTGATAATGCCCGCCTTCCATTTCCAGGCCAACCGTTTTCCAGCTATACTGAAATTTTTTCAACATATCCCTGTTTTGTAATGACGTGCCGATAACCGTCACCATTGGACCGATATACACATTGATATCCGAATTAAAATCTTCTTCGGCCAGGTCATTATCAAAAATATAATTATCCGAAGTCCCCTCAATGACATGGGCGGTTGCCAGCATGATATCGCCTTTTTCACCCGGCAGGATGCCCGCTTTGCCCATCACAGAAATAGACTTTACGCTCATCGGTACTTCATGGTCCTTGTTAAACGGCTCCAGCAGTCGGTCCATCACTTCAAACGCCTGAGCCCCGAACGCATAATCCATGACCAGGATAACCGGCTTTTCCTCTCCGTCAGCCGACATATTCAGCTTCAGGTCGGGATGAAGCGTCACGCCGTTGAGACAGGCGGTGTCAATAATCTGGCAGTCAATATGGGCTCCGGATTGGTCCGGAAGCCCATAGAATCCATGCTTTTCGGCAAAATTTAAAATATCGGCGGCCTGGTTCTTAAGGCATTGAACAAACTGGTACAGTTCATCCTCTGTTTTTGACTTCTGGTTTCTGCAGGAAAGGGTTGCTGCATGTCCGTAGATCAGATTCTTCACACTGTGAAGATTAGCGCTGATAATGTGCAGGGGCCGATTCTGCAGATTGAGTTCTTCCAGCTTCTTTTTAATATCATCCGCCCATTGTTCTCCGTAGCGCTGATGGGCGATAATATTCATTAATGAAGGTGTCAGGTGGACGGTCAGGAGGTTTTCTCTGGATTGCTTTTCCTGTTCCACCCGTTTGCCCAGATGATAAATCAGGGGAAACAGGCCATTGTTGCTTTTGCTTTCCTTCTTGTTTTTTTCAAACGACTCATATGTCTTTCGCGTTTCATGGTAAGACCTTCCCAAAATCAGACTGACGTCCCAGATCGCCTGCTCCACTTCCCGGGAGCCTAAGCTGTCGATCCGGTCAATAATTTTTTCCAGATCACACCATTCATTGGTTTTTATGTCTGCCTCATCGGTCATCCGGTGGTATATTTTTTTGGCCTCCAGGTTCAGAAAAGTAATATGTGTCAAAATATCATATATTTCACTCAGTCCCCGGGTAATGACAAAGCAGATTTCGGTTTCACTGATCCGGTAACAGCTTCGCCTTCTTTTCAAGGGGATAATTTTTTCAAACGTGCTTTCTCCAAAATGTTCTTCTTCCGTTAAAATAATGCGCGTGCATTCCTCAATTCCCCGGGGCAGCCTGTCGATAACATATTCCAGTCCGTTGAGTTCCACCACCCGGGGGTCGTTCATGCTCCCGTAAATTTCCGGGCTCAGGGTGATCAGACAGTCGGCCAGCGTTTGTCCCATTTTTCCGGAAGGCCGGTAAAATCCTCTTAACGCCAGGGCATAGGCAATGGTTTTAAATGACCGGATGGCAACCCGGGCTTTTTGCGCTCTGGTGAGATCCTGCATAAAGGCCTTCCTTTTTCAATTGAGAAAGATTGATGGCTTTTTACTTCAGCGGTTCGAAATTCCTTGTTCGATATTTTTTATTTTATCACTTTATTTGCTGAAAAAAAAGCGCAAGACAGAATTTGGGCTTCCAACAAACGCGTTCATACTCTTTTGAAATGGCTGACAAGTTATTTTCTCATTCAGTGGCGACACGTCACCATGAAAAGATTGTTCTGAAGTCGTCATGGCTGGATTGATTACTTGAAAAGAGTTTTATCAAGATTTTTGCCGGTCTTTCGACGATACATTCAACCGGATTACTTGTTTTTTTTGTCCGGCGAATTTTCATAACATTCCGGATAGTGTTTCTCATAACATTCCGGGCAAAGACCATGGCTGAGCATGAT
>CAZQLG010000011.1:13295-22743 GCA_964594105.1 uncultured Desulfococcus sp.
ATTCCGGATAGTGTTTCTCATAACATTCCGGGCAAAGACCATGGCTGAGCATGATATCCGTGTGTTCGGAAATGTATTCATCCAGCCGCTGCCAGACTTCTTTGTCATCCCGAATTTTATGGCAGTGCATGCAAATAGGCAAAATTCCCTGCAACTGTTTTATATGGGCGACGGATTCTTCAAGCTCCCTGACCCGGCAGTCCAGTTCAAACTTCAGCCTCGCAACCCGTTCCCCCACTTTAATGCGGGCCTGGAGTTCATCTTTGTCAAAGCTTTTGATAATAAAATCATCCGCTCCGGCGTCTAAGGCAGTTACCAGGTCTTTTTTGTCTTCAAGAGACGAAAAAATGATAATATATAACAATTTTCCGTGTTCCAGCTGTCTTACTTTCCGGCAGACTTCCACGCCATCCATTTTCGGCATCAGCCAGTCAAGGATCACCAACCGGGGAGCATCCGGGTTCTGAAGTTCTGCCCAGGCTTCTTTGCCGTCTGAAACCGAAACTACATCATAGCCCCAGTTTGTCAAATATGTTTCCAGCAGCCGGCGAATCGTCAGTCCGTCATCTGCAATTAATACTCTCATCGCAACCTTTCCCTTTTTTCATCACATTTGACAGGAACAAAAAAACTATTACATTGTGATAAAATTAACAACGAATATCTGTGAGTTCAAGGGAGGGATGTCTGCCGTGCAAAAACGAATGAAGAGGACGGCTTTCTGTCCTTCCGGGAGATCTCTATTATTCGTAACTGTGTCTATAAAATCAAGTACTTAGGCCGCTGGCGGCTCATTGATTTCCCAACCGGGAAAAACAAGAACCGCCGGGTGACATTTTAGGGCTGTTGCAAAAACCTTTGCCCTTTCAACGCCCAGCTGAATCCGGTCATTTTCGATGGCGGATATGGTTGATTGGGGAATCCCGGTCAGTCGTGCCAGATCATTCTGGCTAAATTCCTGCAATTCCCTGATTATCCTGATGGATTCTCCCACTGTGACATCAAGCGTTTTTTTTGCTTTTATATAGTCGGTCATATTGTTTTTTCCTGTAATCATGAGGGTTAATATCAATTGCTTGAACATATAACTGATTTTTCACTCTCCTGTAGATAAGCCGATATTGAAGACTTAATATCAAGGATCGAGCCCCCTGCCACTGACCCTTCAGCGATTCATCATTAAACCCTTTGATTCGCTTTAATCCGTCCGGGCCTGAAATTATTACGATGTCCTTCCATTTTTCATACCGTTTCAGGATATCAACAGGAATTTTCGGACGTTTTTTGACCAGAGATCGATGTTCAAAGATTTCCCACATACCAAAAAAATACTATATCATATATGATATGTCAAACGGTATTTAGGATATCCGTTTATTTGACAGGCACCTTTTCACCAATGTTTGACATTAAGTATCTCCTGTGATTAAATACACTTAAGTTTTTCTGGGCTCCTGAAGAAAAATAAAACACCGCCATCCAGTCAAACCACATAAAGAAGGACAAACAGCAATGATCCGAAATCGAATGGTACAATTTAAAAACCGATTGTTTCGTATTAATGATGAAGAACCGTTGAGCAAGCTTTCGCTGTGCGTAATCATTGCCCTGGATTTGTTTATCCTGTTTGTGGTGTTCAGCGGACTGGATGACCATACCCGACAGTTAACGTCTCCGGTCGATTATGTCCCCTATGAATGCCGGGAAATTGTTATCAACCGGAACTGGACACAGGCAAACAGACTTTCAAAACTGCAAAAGATGGTGCTTTCTGATTACCATAATTATTCATACCAGTATACCAGCCGGTTTGAATCATCCCGAATACAGAAAATGCACTCGGTTTGCCGAGAGTTCTTTCAAAAAATACATGCAGTTGCCAAAGATCAAAATATACTGAAATTATTTAAAAACCGCGACCATCGGATGAAGGAAAAAGCGCAATTCACATCCGGTTTTAAGCAGACAAAAGATGTTTATGATACCTCTCTTTTGGAAGATATAGCGGAGAATGACGAAGAAGAAAGGAATTTGCCACCTATTTCAAATTCAATGCCGTCCCTTTCAAATTCAATGAAGGACAAAGGCCGGCAGATTGAGGTCCTTAATTCTCAGATTTTAAACATAGAAAAGCAGCTGAATGCTGAGGGAAAAATCAAAGACCTGTGGGTATGTATTGAAACCAATAAATCAATCCGGCGGGATTTGCTCGTTAAGGATCTGAAAAAATTTGAGTTCCGATATCCGTTAAAAGAGTTGTTCTGGCAGCTGCTGTTTCTTCTTCCGTTATTTATTGTATTTTATTTCTGGAGCATAAGAAGTGTTGCCAAAAACGCGAAACTGCAAATCCTGATTTCGGCTCATTTGCTTGTCATTTCTGCCATTCCCATATTTTTTAAAATTCTGGAAACGGTGCTGGAGCTGATCCCCAGGCATTTTTTTAAAAAGTTTTTTGAAATTTTAACGGCTTTGCACATCATTGCAATATGGCATTATCTTGTGATCGCAGGGTCTGTTGGCAGTGCATTAATTGCGATTTATATTATTCAGACCAAGATATTTAACAAGCACCGGCTTCAGTTAAAGCGACTGACAAAAGGGCAATGTTATCATTGCGGGAAAAAACTTCCTCCCCAGGCAAAAACCTGCCCGTTTTGCGGCACAGATCAGCATAAGAACTGTCCGTCATGTAATCAACAGACCTTTGTTGCAGGGGAATATTGTATCAATTGCGGGAAGAGTATTACATAAAGAGTGATATATAGGGCTGCCATTTTAAAAATTAGTCTAATTACCAAATGCTTGGCATGCTTTTCCATTAATTATTGGTTATTAACAATTGATTATTAATTATTATTCTCGTTCGTGAACTTTTTTAATAATTAATAATCAACTTTTAATTCATAATTGTTAACCTCAATCCTCACACCCGCACGACGAACATGAACAGGATTTTCCTTCTGCCTTTTCAAACGCCTCTTTACCTTCTCTGTAAACAAAAACAGCGATCGCTATAGCACCAATAGCGTCTAAACCGCCAAAACCGGTGAGTTCATATCCCAGGCTGGAAGCCAGCAGCACAAATGAAAGGATCAGGCAGATTTTTACGACACGATGATATCATTTTTTTCAAGGGATACATCCGTTGTTAGGTCCAGTTTTTGGATATCAAACATCTGCTTTAGCGTATCAATATTTTTTTTATTTAACCCCTGCATTCGGGACAGGTCTCTGGGATGAACCGTAATGGTTACCGTGTCCTTGGGGGATGTTTTTTTTCTGATTTTTTCAGCCGCCGCATCCAGGAAAATTTTGGAAAAAACCATATGCCCCAGGGCCGGGTGATACGGTCCGGCAAGAACGGTAGACGGATCATCCAAATCCTCCGATGCCTGAAGGCCCATGCGAATCACATTAATTCCATGTTTTCGAAATAATAGATATAATGTCTTAAGCTGGCCCACGCATTTCTCAAGGGACAACGGCTGATATTTACCTTTTTGATACCAATTTGCCAGCGGGCTGCCGGCAATGACCAGGGTCGGATAGATCCGTACAAAATCAGGTTTTAAATCAATAATTTGCCGGGCAGTCTCTAAGCATAAAGCATCTGTGTCTCCCGGCAGCCCGGTCATCATCTGGAGTCCTATGGTATATTTTTTTCTTTTAAGTAATGTTACCGCTTGAACTGTATCTTCAGCAGAATGTCCCCGGTTGGCCTGTCTGAGAACCCGGTCGTCCATGGATTGTACTCCCAGTTCAATGGTCGATACGGGATACGGACGGATCAGGTTGAGCCTTTCTTTGTCAATGGTGTCCGGACGCGTTGAAAAGCGGATGCCGTCGATCTTTTTTGATTCAGCAAAAGGGACAACATGGTCCAGCAACGTTTGAATATGCTTCGGCCCAATCCCTAAAAAATTACCACCAAAAAAAGAGACTTCCGTCCAAGACCGGTTTTTTCTTTTATATCCAAGAAATTCATTAACAATGGCATTAATTTCATTTGCCGTGGGTATAACACCGGATCTGCCGGTGATCGCCCGCTGATTACAGAAAATGCACTGATGGGGACACCCGCAATGGGGAATAAATATGGGAATGATAAATGGTTTAAAGACCGGTTTCATCCAATAAAGTCAATGCCTTTTGCGCAGCCACCTGTTCCGCCGCTTTCTTATTTTTTCCGGTTCCCAGGGTTTTGATATCGCCCACAACAAGTTCCACTTCAAAGGTTTTGTCGTGGTCAGGACCTGTTTCCTTGATGATGGTGTATTCGGGCTGCGATTTGAATGATGCCTGCACAATTTCCTGTATTCGGCTTTTAAAATCCTGATTTTTTTCTGGAAAGGCAAGCGCTGAAAAAAGGCCGTAAAAATGGCGGCGGATGACTTCAAAAATTTTATTGAACCCGCCGTCCAGGTAGATGGCTGCCAGTAACGCCTCAACCGTATCGGCCAGTATCGAACTTTTTTTTTGGCCTCCAGACTGCAGTTCACCTTTGCCCAACTGGATGAACGCGCCAAGTTCTATTTTTTTTGCAATAGCAGAGAGCTGAAATTCATTGACCAGATTGGATCGAATTTTTGACAGATCTCCCTCATTGAGCTCAGGAAATCGATCCATTAAGAGATGGCTGATTATCAGGCTTAGTACGGAATCTCCTAAAAATTCAAGCCGTTCATTGTCTTGTATGTTTTTGTCCAAAAGCTCGTTGACAAAAGAGCTGTGCCGTAGCGCATGTTCAAGAAAGTCTCTGTTTTCAAAAGAATAACCGAGGTTTTTTTCAAGAAGGGATAAGTCGGGCTTCATCATTTTAAATTTATCGTTTTGGGTTCATCTTTTTTGTTTGATCGGGGGCTGTATTCATTCGTGGCTGGACACGTTCAACTACAGGCAGCTGATTTTATTTGGTTAATTTCATGATTTAGACGCTCGTAGATAACATAAGGTACGCAAAGGTCGCCATTGCCCGTGCCGAGTTGGATTTCCGGGTTGATCGCCCCGTGAAAATCAGAACCGCCGGTGACCAGTAAGTCAAATTTTTCTGCAAGTTCGACGAAATAATCGGTTTCTTCTACTGAATGGTTCGGAGAATACACCTCAATTCCCATTAACCCCATGGGGACCAGCTCACCAAGAAGGTATTCATATGCATTAAAATCACGGACGTCCAGTAGTCCGGGATGGGCCAGAATCGGGAGCCCCCCGGCCGAACGAATCAGTTTAATGGCTTGGACCGTTTCCACCCGGGGTTTGTCGATGTATGCGGATTTTCCTTTTCCAAGATATAAATCAAATGCGTCATCAATGGCGTCGACAAAGCCCTTTTTTACCATCACCCGGGCAATATGCGGCCTGCCGATCTGTGCTTTTTCTTCGGACGCTGAAATTACTTCTTCCAGAGACATATCAAAACCCAATTCATTTAGCCGGGAAATGATACCGGGATTTCTGTTTTTTCGGGCGATTTGCTGCTGTAGCAAGGCTTGGTTCAGATCCGGATGGTCAACATTAAAACCGTATCCCAAGACATGGAAGCTTCCGGGAACACTGAAAAAATCAGGTGGGGCCGCACTGATTTCAACACCGGTCAGGAATTTGACCGGGCCGAGAAGATGACGGTGCGTTAATATTTTTTTGGTGCCGTCTATGGAATCATGGTCGGTTAAGGCGATGGCCTTTAAACCGGCTTTTTGGGCGAGGCACGGTATTTCAAGAGGATCAATGGATCCATCAGAAGCAGTTGAGTGTATATGTAGATCAATCCTCCCAAAATTATAACCGGATTTATAATCCAAGGGCTTTCTCTATCGCTTCTTCTTTGGTTTTACAATCAATACATTGTGTGGTAACAGGACGGGCCTGCAGTCGCTTAAGGGAAATGTCCTCACCGCATTTTTCGCAGATACCGAATGTGCCGTTTTCAATGCGATCCAGGGCTTTTTTGACTTTTTTGATCAGCTTGTGTTCTCTGTCCCGAATCCGGAGTTCAAAATTCCGATCGGCTTCATAGGTCGCCCGGTCTGTGGGGTCAGGAAAATTGCCTTTCGGGGTGTTCATGTCGGAGACAGTATTGTCGGCCTGGCTCAACAGATCTTCCATGCGTTTGGTTAAAAGGTCTTTGAAAAATGCCAGATCTTTTTTTTTCATCGCTTATGTTCCCCTTTCCGTCATCATACATAAAGAAATTGCTGCTGCAACGAGTCTTCTCTGCCCTTCGATTGATACTTTTCTAGAAATCGTATCCATACCATAATTTTTTTTAGAATGTAAAGAAAAAAGAATGAATAAAGACCGTCAGGAATCTATGTTAAATAGTTTACGGGTAAAATCAAGGTAAACGGATTTATTTCGGTGGGATCCGGGGTTTTTCAGAAAAAGGGTCGGATCATGAAGGATTTTATTAATCAAAGATTCCGCCATTCTTTCAAACGCTTTCCGGTCGCTTGATGACAAATGCTGCAATGTCTGCATGGTTTTTGATAATTCAGCATCTGCGATGGCATCCAGCTTGGTTCTCAAGGCGATAATTGTCGGTATAACATCTAAACTTTCATACCACTCTGAAAATTTAATCACGGATTCATCAACAATTCGTTCGGCTTTTATGGATTCTGCGTTGCGGGTTTCAATGTTTTCATTGATAACGCCCTGAAGATCATCAATATCATATACATACGCATTTGATATCCGATTGATGATCGGATCAATATCTCTGGGAACGGCAATATCAATAAAAAACAGCGGCCGGTTTTTGCGGGACCGCATGGCTGGCTTAACTTGGTTTTTGGTAATTACGTAATCCGGAGAACCTGTTGAACTGATAATGATATCAACCGTTTTTAGTTTTTCCGGGATCTCTCCCAGGCGGATGGCATAGCCGTTATAACGTTTGGCCAGTTCGACACCAACGGAAAGCGTCCGGTTTGCCACCAGCAGATGGCCGGAAGCGGTATTCCGGATAAGATGTTCCACAGCCAGTTCGGCCATTTCTCCGGCACCCACCAGCATGACGGTTTTGTCATCTAAGGTATCAAATATCTTTTTTGCCAGTTCAACCGCTGCATAACTGATGGAAACCGCATGCCCGCCGATGCCGGTTTCGCTGCGGACACGCTTTGCAACGGTAAAAGCTTTGTGCATCAGGCGGTTGAGTATCAATCCGGTACTTTTTTTATTTACCGCTGTTTTAAAGGCCTCTTTAACCTGGCCGAGAATCTGGGGTTCGCCGATCATCATAGAGTTCAGGCTGGATGCTACCCGGAATATATGCTGAATAGATCGGGTTCCGGACAAGATATACGTGCTTGCCTTTAATCCTTTTGGCGCGATGTTTTTCGTTTCTGAAATAAAAGAAGAAATGGTTTCAATGGCTGAAATCCTGTTTTTTGTCACCATGAGCACTTCAACCCGGTTGCACGTTGAAATGATCATCGCCTCATTGATGTGGGGGGATTTCTGAAACAATTTCAATGCGTTTTCTGTTTCTTCAGTGGAGAATGCCAGTTTTTCCCGTAGTTCAACCGGCGCAGTTTTATGGTTAACACCGATCAAAACAATATCAGACATCTCCGGGCCGGGTTTTGGTCTGGGTTTTGGTCCAGGTGTCGGCCTGGCTGCAGGAGTGACTATTGGGGTGACTATCGGGGCATCATTACCATTTTGTGAATTCATTATGGTGACCCTCCAGCAGGAAATTAACCCCAAAGAATGTGAATAGCAGCGCAGCAAACCCGACAACTGCCATAATAGCAGCCAGCCGTCCCCGCCATCCGGCAACCAGCCTGCCATGCAGGAGAGCTGCGTAGATCAGCCAGGTAATCATTGACCATATTTCTTTGTTGTCCCAGCTCCAGAATTTCCCCCAGACCAGCTGAGCATAAACAAAACCGGTGATCAGCCCGATGGTCAGCATAGTAAATCCGGTGATAATAAATGTGTAGCCGGTTCTGTCCAGAAATTCCAGAGACGGTAAGCGCTTTAAAAAGAAACGGTTGGTTTTTGTTTTGATGGTATGTTCCTGAATCAGGTATAATATGCCAGTGCCGCAGGCCAGTGCCAGAGAGGCTTCGGCAATAAAAATAATCACAATATGAACAACCAGCCATAAGCTTTTAAACAAAGGGGTTGGCGCAACGGCAACCGAAGGAACACAGAATGCAAAAATCATTATAGCGGTGGTCAGGGGGGCGGCATAAACACCTAAAATGTTCAGCCGGTATTTGTATTTAAGCACAAGAAAAACACCGGCAAGTGTCCAGGCAGCAAATAAAAGGGTCTGATGAAGGTTTTGGGCCGGGAAATAGCCGATTTTGAAAAATTCATATCCGACCAAGCCCGCGTGGAGGGCAAACCCGGCCATCATAAGACGGTATGCCAGACGATGGTAAATTCCTTTCTGGGCAAATAAAAACAGAATATACCCGGCGGAACTCAACAGGTAAAATAATATAATTATGAATAATATCGAAGTCATATACCTGTCCCTAAAATTATTCCGTTGTCAGCTGCACTTCTCAAATAGCTTCATTGATGGCGTCGTAAAAAGCCCCATCTACTGTGTTGTAGCAATTTTTCAGACACTCAAGATACTACATGTATGATTTCTTGTCTGAAAAATCACTACGCCTTGTATATGGAACTTTTATCTTAGCCATCTGGATACTTTTTACGAGAGCATCTTCATTGATTTATTTTTTCATTGATTAGGGCATCATAATCATATCCGCTGCCCAAAATTTCAAAAAGCACCTGGTTAACCCGTTCTTTGTTATTGTTTTTGATCATCTCCGGCAAATCATGGGCGATCAGTTTTTCAAAAATCGGTTTGTGGGCTTCAGGGGCATGTTCTTCTGCCAGCAGTTTTTTCCTGATTCCCCCCATGAGCGTGAGAAACAGGGCATACTCGTCGCCAAATATTTTTTCAAGGTCTTTTCGCAGTTTTTTCGCAAAGGCCGGACTTTTGCCGGATGTGGAGATGGTGACGCAAAGATCTTGCCGCCGAATGATTGCCGGAAGGATAAAATTACAGATATCCGGCACATCCGCAATATTGCATAACATATTCCGTTTTTCAGCATCCGCATTGATCCGGCGGTTTAATTTTTCATCATCTGTGGCCCCGATGACCAGGAATTTTTTTTCAAGATCATGGGTTTCATAGGAACGTTGAACAAGTGTAATCTTAGGCGTTGGTTCAAGGTTTTTTAATGATTGGGTAAACTCGGGGCTGACCACGGTAACATTGGCCCCGCATGCCATTAAGGTTTTCACCTTTCGTGAGGCAACGGCACCGCCGCCCACCACCAGGCATTGTCTGTCTTTGATATCCAAGTTTACAGGATAATAGCTCATTCACACAACTCCAGTTTGATGCTTAGCAGATCCTGGGCCAGAACCAGCGGTCCGGCATAGGTTTTGCGACATTGTTTAATAATTTTTGTTG